>JAJQBM010000062.1:0-2527 GCA_021203285.1 Clostridiales bacterium
CTACCATATGGGGAGCATATCAAAATCGAGGGGATCCGGATTTTTCTGGATCCGGAGAGCCACAATTTTACAAGCATTGATTCCTTCGGGAATCAGACACTCTGCGGTGTGGTTGAGCAGCCGCACCGCCTGTTCCGGATCACGGTACAGGGACAGGCCAGAACGGGGCTGCGGCCGGGGCGTGCCGCGGCGGAGAAGGAGCTGGGCAAGTACCGCTACCCTTCCTATTATACGAAAGCGGGAGATTCGATCCGGACATACTGGCGGAAGCACCCGGTTTTCGGTATGTCTGCCCGTGAGGCGGCGGTCTATTATATGAACCTTCTGTATCAGGACATGCTGTATGCGCCGGGCAGCACCGGGGTTTCGACAAAGGCGGAGGAGGCGTTTGCCCTGCGGCACGGTGTCTGCCAGGACTATGCCCACATCCTGCTGGCGCTGCTGCGGCTGGAGCACATCCCAGCCGGTATGTGGTGGGAATGATGATCGGGGAGGGCGCGAGCCACGCGTGGGTGGAGGCCTGTGAGAACGGCGTCTGGTACGGCGTCGATCCGGCCAACGGACGCGAGGCGGATGATCAGTATATTTTTATCTCCTGCGGGCGGGATGCCGCGGACTGCCAGATGAACAAGGGAATGATGATCGGCGGCGGGATGCAGAGGTAGAGTGTGTCGGTGATTGTGACGGATTGAGAAAGGACATGGAACAGTTATGATAAAGAATGTAGCGTCCGTGGGTTTGCCCGTGGACGAGGTTTTAAATATTCGAAAGATGCGGGTGAGCCCCGGAGGAAAAGACGGCGGGAAGCGGATCTGCATCGTGACGGGCACGCACGGGGACGAACTGGAGGGTCAGTTTGTCTGCTATGAGGTGCTCCGGCGGATCCGGGAGCGGCGCGATCTGCTCACCGGAACGGTGGACATTTATCCGGCGATGAACCCGCTGGGCATTGACTCCCTGACCCGCGGGATCCCGGCGTTTGATCTGGATATGAACCGCCTGTTTCCCGGAAACCGGGACGGCAGCATGACGGAGTATGTGGCGGCGGAGATCTGTGAGGATCTGGACGGAGCGGATGTGTGCATCGACATCCACGCCAGCAATATTTTCCTGACGGAGATGCCGCAGGCGCGGATCAATGTCAACACCAGCGAGAAGCTGGTGCCCATGGCGAAAAAGCTGAATCTGGACTTTATCTGGGTTCACGCCGCGAGCACGGTGCTGGAGTCCACACTGGCGCACACGATGAATTCCAGAGGGGTTCCGACCATTGTGGTGGAGATGGGCGTCGGCATGCGCATCACAAAGGAGTACGGACAGCGGCTGACGGACGGGATTTTCCACCTGATGTACGACATGGGCATCTGGCAGGAGGATGTCCCGGTATCGCGGGAACCCGTGGTGTCCGAGGACGGGAAGGTGAGCTTCTTAAATGCCACCTACAGCGGCATTTTTATCAAGAACGCGATGCACGGCGACCGGGTGAAGGCGGGAGACTTCATCGGCAGCATTGTCAATCCCATGACCGGAGAAGAACTGGCTTATGTGGTGTCGCCGGTGGACGGACTGCTCTTCACCATCCGGGAGTACCCGGTGGTGGATGAGGGCTCCCTGATCGCGCGGATTCTGGAGGATGTGGCATGACGAAAAAGACGGTTTATGAGATCAAATCTTTGTATCGGGATGATTTTCGCGTCACCGGCTATGAGTTCGGGAGCGGAGAGAAGTCCGCGTGCATTATGGGCGGATGCCGCGGCAATGAGGTGCAGCAGCTCTACACCTGTTCCCAGATCATCCGCCACTTAAAGCAGCTGGAAAAGAAGGGAAAGCTGAATCCGGGACACAGGATTCTGGTGATTCCCTCGATGAATCCTTATTCCATGAATATCCAGAAGCGGTTCTGGCCCATCGACAACAGCGATATCAACCGCATGTTTCCGGGGTACAGCCTGGGGGAGACGACGCAGCGGATTGCGGCGGGCATTTTTGAGGAAATTCAGGATTACAAGTACGGCATGCAGTTTACCAGCTTTTACATGCCGGGGAATTTCATCCCCCATGTCCGCATGATGCGCACCGGTCTGGAGGATGTGGAGCTGGCGAAACAGTTCGGTTTTCCCTATGTGGTCATCCGTGAGGTGCGCCCCTACGACACGACGACGCTGAACTATAACTGGCAGATCTGGGAGAGCAAGGCATTCAGTGTGTACACGAACAGCACGGACACCATCGACAAGGAATCCGCGATGCAGGCGGTGCGGTGTGTGCTGAATTTTCTGGGCAAGCAGGGGATCGTGCAGTATAAATCCCACGAGGGCTACATCTCCGAGGTGGTTTCTGACCGCGCGATGGCGTCTGACCGCGCGGAGGCGTCCGGCATCTTTGACGGCAGGGTGAAGGCGGGCGAGACGGTCAGCCAGGGCGAGGTGCTTGCGGAGATTCTCGACCCCTATGAGGGGGAGGTGCTGGAACAGATCTTCTCGCCGGTGGACGGGACGGTCTTTTTCGCGCACAATGACCCGATGAC
>JAJQBM010000062.1:2627-12844 GCA_021203285.1 Clostridiales bacterium
GTGATTGACATGGAGAAAATCGGGCGTCAGGTTTTTTTGTATGATTTTTACGGAGAATTGCTGACGGAGCATCAGAAAAGCGTGTACGGGGATGTCGTCTTAAACGACATGTCGCTGGGCGAGATCGCACAGGAGCGCGGCATTAGCCGCCAGGGTGTGCACGACCTTGTCCGCAGATGCGACCGGATCCTCGCCTCCTACGAGGAGAAGCTTCATCTGGTGGAGCGGTTTTTACGGACCCGCGATGACGTGACCCGGATTCAGGAGCTTTCGGAGTCGGGCGGGCCCGGCGCGATGCAGGAGATTCACCGGATTTCCGGACGGATTTTAGAGGAGCTGTAGCATGGCATTTGACAGTCTGACCGAAAAACTACAGAATGTGTTTAAGAACCTGCGGAGCAAGGGACGGCTGACCGAGGCGGATGTGAAGACCGCGATGAAAGAGGTCAAAATGGCTCTTTTGGAGGCGGATGTGAACTTCCGGGTGGTCAAACAGTTCATTGCCGCAGTGCAGGAGCGCGCGGTCGGTTCTGACGTGATGAACGGCTTAAACCCCGGCCAGATGGTCATTAAGATCGTCAACGAGGAAATGGTCAAGATGATGGGCTCCGAGGCCGCGGAGATTCAGTTGAATCCCGGCAAGGCGACCACGATCATCATGATGGCGGGCCTTCAGGGCGCAGGAAAGACGACCACCGCGGCGAAGCTTGCCGGGAAGTATAAGCAGAAGGGAAAGAAACCGCTGCTCGTCGCCTGCGACGTGTACCGGCCGGCTGCTATTCAGCAGCTTCAGATTAACGGAGAGAAGCAGGGCGTGGATGTCTTCACCATGGGCGACGGCCACAAGCCGGTAGACATCGCAAAGGCTGCCGTGGAGCATGCGGCGAAGAACGGCCACAATATCATTATTCTGGATACCGCGGGGCGGCTCCACATCGATGAGGATATGATGAATGAGCTCGTCGAGATCCGGGAGCATGTGGACGTGGCGCAGACGATTCTGGTGGTCGATGCCATGACCGGACAGGATGCGGTGAATGTAGCCGGTACCTTCGATGAGAAGATCGGGATTGACGGCGTGATCCTCACGAAGCTGGACGGCGATACGCGCGGCGGCGCGGCGCTCTCCATCCGTGCAGTGACCGGAAAGCCGATTTTTTACGCAGGTATGGGAGAGAAGCTCTCGGATCTGGAGCAGTTCTATCCGGACCGGATGGCCTCCCGGATTCTGGGCATGGGCGATGTCCTCTCTCTGATCGATAAGGCTGAGGCTGAGATGGATCAGGAGAAGGCCGCTGAGATGGAACAGCGCATGCGCAAGGCCGAGTTCTCCTACAATGATTATCTGGAGTCCATGAACCAGATGAAAAAGATGGGCGGCATTGCCGGTGTACTCGGCATGATGCCGGGTGTGAACAAATCCCAGATGAAGCAGATCGAGGACGCCATGGATGACAAAAAGATGGCGCGGATCGAGGGCATCATCTATTCCATGACGCCACAGGAGAGGGACAATCCTTCCCTGATCAACCCCAGCCGCAAACGGCGGATCGCGCAGGGGGCAGGCGTGGATATCAGCGAGGTCAACCGCCTTGTGAAGCAGTTTGACCAGGCCCGCAAGATGATGAAGCAGATGTCCGGCATGAAAAAGGGCCGGCGCGGTATGGGCGGCCTTGGCGGCAAAATGGGCGGCATGAAGGGATTCCCGTTTTGACGGATGTGTTATCCGCTTATTCATTCCGTTCGCCCGGCAGTGCGGCGAAGCGGCTGAATAGTTCAGATAAATATTTCTAACAGGAGGTGAAAGAGATGGTAAAGATCAGATTAAAAAGAATGGGGCAGAAAAAGGCGCCTTTTTACAGAATCGTTGTTGCAGATGCCAGAAGCCCGCGTGACGGCAGGTTTATCGAGGAGATCGGTTACTATGATCCGACAAAAGAGCCGTCTGTGATCCGCGTAGATGAGGAAGCGGCAAAGAAATGGCTTGCTACCGGTGCGCAGCCCACACAGACTGTTGATAAGATTTTTAAAATCGCAGGTATCGAGAAATAGATTCGTGAGGTGACGTGATGAAAGAATTGGTTGAAGTGATTGCAAAATCACTGGTCGATCACCCGGAAGAGGTATCTGTCACGGAGACCGAAAAGGAGCGCGTGATCGTTTTGGAGCTTCACGTTGCGCAGACCGATATGGGTAAGGTTATCGGTAAGCAGGGCCGGATCGCCAAAGCAATCCGCTCTGTCGTGAAGGCGGCGGCATCCCGTGAGGACAAAAAGGTCGTCGTTGAGATCGTGCAGCAGGACTAAAGAATTTTTTTGAAGCAGAGGGGACGTGACGGAAGCCATGTCCTTTCGTTTATGAAGAGACTATATAAAAACAGGGAGAGTTTATGCAGGACAGATTTCAGGTCGGCATTATCACGAGCCCTCACGGCGTATCCGGGGAAGTGAAGGTTTTTCCGACCACCGACGACGTGAAGCGCTTTAAAAAACTGAAGCAGGTCATTTTGGACACCGGAAAAGAGGAGATCGACCTCACGGTCTCACAAGTAAAATTTTCCAGGCAGATGGTCATATTGAAATTCCGGGAGTTCACCAACATCGACGAGGTGGAGCGGTTTCGCAAAAAAAGCCTCTACGTGACGCGGGAAAACGCAGTCGGGTTGGAGAAGGATGAGTATTTCATCGCCGATATGATCGGGATGCGGGTCGTCTCCACGGACGGGGAAGCGCTGGGAGAGCTGGCCGATGTGATGCAGACCGGCGCAAACGATGTCTACGTGGTAAAAACCGCAGAGGGCGGCGAGCTGCTTCTCCCAGCCATCCGCGACTGCGTGAGACAGGTAAACATGGAAACCGGGGAAATCACGGCATACCTGATGCCGGGCCTGCGCGGCTGAGCATCTAAAATAATAATAACGGAGCAATCATGCGATTCCATATCTTAACCTTGTTTCCGGACATGGTGCGTCAGGGTCTCGAGACCAGCATCATCGGAAATGCCATTGACAACGGACTGATCGAACTGAATCTGGTGAACATCCGCGACTACACGCAGGACCGGCACAACAAGGTCGACGATTACCCTTACGGGGGCGGCGCGGGGATGGTGATGCAGGCTCAGCCTGTCTACGACGCATGGAGATCGGTCGTCGACGGGATCGGCCGCCGGCCGCGATGTATATACCTGACGCCACAGGGCAGGCTTTTTGACCTGCCCATGGCGCGGTCTCTGGCGCAGGAGGAGGAGCTGATTTTCCTCTGCGGCCACTATGAGGGCGTCGATGAGCGGGTTCTGGAGGAGATCGTGACGGATCAGGTCTCCATCGGCGACTATGTCCTGACCGGCGGGGAGCTTCCGGCGATGGTGATGGCGGATGCGATCGCGCGGATGGTTCCGGGCGTTCTCACCAATGAGGAGTCGGGGAGCACGGAGTCCCTGGAGGGCGGACTTCTGGAGTATCCCCAGTACAGCCGTCCGGCCAAATGGATGGGCCGGGAGGTACCGCCGGTGCTTTTGTCCGGGGATCATCAGAAGGTGGAGGCGTGGCGGCATGAGCAGTCCGTCCTGCGCACCCTGCAGCGGCGTCCGGAGCTCTTAGAGGGAGCGGACCTGTCGCGGGAGGATGTGAAGCGGATTCTCGAGGAAATCCGCTCCTGAGAGCGGTTTTTCGCAAAAATATCTTGCATTTCCAAATCATCTGTGTTAGAGTAGCACATGTTGTGAAGAAAATAGATGGTCCTCTGTTACGCATTGTATTAAGAACATCTGAATATCAGGAGGTCACAGTATGAACACAAGTGAGATTATCAAAAACATTGAAGCTGAGCAGATGAGCGATGACATCGCGAATTTCCGTGTCGGCGACACGGTTCGTGTACACGCAAAGATCAAAGAGGGCAACCGTGAGAGAATTCAGGTGTTCGAGGGTACCGTCTTAAAGAGACAGGGTGGAAGCAACCGTGAGACCTTTACGGTCCGCAAGTTCTCCAGTGGTGTCGGTGTTGAGAAGACATGGCCGCTTCACTCCCCCTCTGTTGAGAAGATCGAGGTGGTTCGCCGCGGTAAGGTCAGAAGGGCGAAGCTGAATTACCTGAGAGGCCGTGTCGGCAAGCGGGCGAAGGTAAAAGAGTTAGTGAGATAACAGGCGTTTGGAGGGGTTGTGTAAAGCACAGCCCCTTTTGCTTTACAGAAAAGCTTTGGAGGTGACCTATGCGCTCAAAGGGTCTGAGTTTTCGGCGGCATCGGAAAAAGGTTTCCGTGAGTGCGGTGAAAAATGTATCCGTTTTTGCCGCGAAGATTGCGATTGTTCTGTTTATCGCCTTTGTCCTGGTGTTTTGTATGGGCATGCGTGTGACGGTGGCGGGGAGCTCGATGGAGAGCACGCTCTCGGACGGTGAGTCTGTGTTTGTCAACCGGTTCATTTACAGTTTCTCGAATCCGAAATCGTGCGACGTGGTTGTTTTACTGCCGAATGGGAATGAGAAGAGCCAGTATTACATCAAGCGCGTGGTGGCGGTCCACGGGGACACGGTGCAGATCACGGACGGCGTTCTCTATGTCAACGGCGAGATCTATGACGATGAGGATACGGAAGCCATCAAAAACGCCGGGCTGGCCGGGGAGGAGATTACCGTCGGCGAGGACGAATATTTTGTGCTGGGCGACAACCGGAACAACAGTGAGGACAGCCGGTATGCCAACATCGGGAACGTGAAGGAGGAATACATCGTCGGGAAGGCGTGGTTTTACTATTCTTCGTTCCTTGATTTCGGCAGAGTGAAGTAAGAGATGCGAGGAGAGCAGTCATGAATTTTCAATGGTATCCGGGGCATATGACGAAGGCGAAGCGTCAGATGCAGGAGGATATAAAACTGATCGATCTGGTCATTGAGCTGGTGGACGCGCGGCTCCCCTTAAGCAGCCGCAATCCGGACATTGACGAGCTGGGGAAAAATAAAGCGCGCCTGATCCTGCTGAACAAGGCGGATCTGGCGGATGAGAAGGCAAACAGGCTCTGGAAAACCTGGTTTCAGGAACAGGGCTTTTTTGTCGTGGAGCTGGACGCCAGAAGGAAAAACAGCATGAAGCTGATCCGGGATACGATCATGGAGTCCTGCAGGGAGAAAATCGAGCGCGACCGGCGGCGCGGCATTCAGAACCGGCCGATCCGCGCGATGGTGGTGGGCATCCCGAATGTGGGAAAGTCGACCTTTATCAATACGTTCGCCGGAAAGGCGGTCGCCCGGACGGGAAACAAGCCCGGCGTCACGAAGGGGAAGCAGTGGATTCGCCTGAATAAAAATGTGGAGCTTCTGGACACGCCGGGGATTTTGTGGCCGAAGTTTGACGATCAGGCGGTGGGAATGCGGCTGGCCTTCATCGACTCCATGAACGATACGCTGCTGAATATTGACGAGTTGTCTCTGGAACTGATCCGGTACCTGACGGAGCAGTATCCGGGGGTGCTGGGAGAGCGGTATCAGATTTCGGAAGAGGCGGAAGCGGTGAATATTCTGGAGCAGATCGCGCAGAGCAGGAACTGCGTCCGCACCGGCGGGGAGACCGATTACAGCAAGGCGGCGGCGCTGCTGATCGAGGACTTCCGTTCGGGGCGGCTGGGGCGGATCACGCTGGAGCTGCCGGCGGGTTCACAGCAGTAAAAGAGAGGGATCAACATGGCTGAGAAAAAGATAGGCGAGATCCGGGCGCAGCTGCAGGCGACGGCGGACGGTGATCTGGGGGATTTTATCCGGGAATATGAGACAGACGACCGGGCGGGTGTGCGGTCTCTGGAGGAGCAGGCGAGAAAGCGGCTGGCAAAGCTGGAGGCGGAGATCGCACGGATTGAAAGCCTGAGGATTTATGAAAATAAATATGCGGACTATGAGTATATCTGCGGCATCGATGAGGTGGGGCGCGGGCCGCTGGCGGGACCGGTGGTGGCCGCAGCGGTGATTCTGCCGAAGAACTGCCGCATTCTCTATATCAACGATTCCAAGAAATTGTCCGCGAAAAAGCGGGAGGAGCTCTACAATCAGATCATGGATCAGGCGGTGGCCGTGGGCATCGGGATGCGCAGCCCGCAGCGCATCGATGAGATCAACATTCTCCAGGCGACTTACGAAGCGATGCGGGAGGCCGTCGGAAAGCTGGATCCGCAGCCGACGCTTCTGTTAAATGACGCCGTGACGATCCCGGAGGTTTCCATCCGTCAGGTGCCCATCATCAAGGGCGACGCGAAAAGCATTTCCATCGGGGCGGCCAGCATCATCGCGAAGGTGACGCGGGACCGTCTGATGGTGGAGTACGACGCGGTTATGCCGGAGTACGGTTTTGCCGCCAACAAGGGGTATGGTTCCGCGGCTCACATCGAGGCCCTGAAAAAGTACGGGCCGACGCCGATTCACCGGCGGAGCTTTATCGGGCATTTTGTCTGAGGCGGATTTTCTGATTTATGAAACATTGTTCTGATTTGATTACAAAAATATTATGTTGATTTTCCGCAATTCTGCATATTATAATTAAAGCATGCGGTAAAGCACGCTGACAGAAAAGGAATGAGACTTCCTATAGGAAAACAGGAATTTCATTGACGAAATCCTTTTTTGTGTTATAATGTTTGCAGAGGATAGCGGCGTTGACCAGCTATCGTGGCGATGAAACAATTGACTGTGTCGGAAGGCAGCCTTCTGTGGAGCCAGTCTGTGGGTTATGCGATAACCACAAGCCGACTAGATTCTTCGGAGTCGAATGAAAACGCTTAAGTGAGAGCCTTGCAATGGCAAGGCTCTTTTCTTTTCAGATTGGAGGTAAGTAGTATGGCCGGACAAGCGTTGGGTATTCTTTACCAGGCTGCTTTTGCATGGAATGAATTAACAGAATATAGTTATATCCTCACATACGGCTACAAAAAACAACTCTACGCCGTTAATCTGACTTTTTCGTTGGAGGATTTTCCTCATCTGGCAGGATTTCAATATTTGCGGGATTTATCTCTGCCAAGGTACAATCCGCGAAAAACGGTAAATCGAATTCTCAATCATAAGATTACATTCGAGCAGATAATCAAGGGTGAACAATATGAAGTTCTCGTAAAACCCCGTCTTGAGGCGCTGACTCGGTTGAAGGACATTATTGAAAAAGATTTCTTGTTTTTTTCCTATATGCCCCGCATGTATCCATTCACCACGATGATAAAAGCAGATTATTTGATATCGAGTCATCTGGATACAACAAATTTTGTCTTCATCATTAAAGCTGGCTCAAATGGCGCGGCAAAGTGTGATTATCTTTGCTGCTCTGCGTTTACCAAGGGTGAACGTGATTACGAATGCAATCAGCGCACACGTACTATTCTGAAAAAAGAACGTTTACATATTTCGTCACAGGAAAGAACGATTCTATATGATCGACTATCCTCCTGATATTTTCAAAATCTGCAACTTCTATATATTATCGCATAAACTAGTCAGAGATTATGCTTTGTGCATACATTTTTTGCTTTGGCTTTATGATTTTGTGTTTCAAAATTTAAGTTATCAATGCACATTTTTCTTTATTTTGATTTTCTGCATTGATAAACAATTATTTTGAAATCTTTTGAGTTGGCTGGGTTTGTTAACGAATCAATGCATTTGAATTGTGAAGACCTCAAACTCGTCCTTTACACTGCGGACATTTTTTCTTATAATTACACTGATACATTCAAATGCCCGAATATGCATTGGAGGAAGAAACAGATTATGAGGAAACGACTGGCACTGGTTTTGTTCGGCGGACTTCTTGCGGCGATGCTGCTTCTGCCCGCATGTGACGGATCGAATTCCGAAAAAATGACAGAATATAAAGAGCTGGGAATCTTCCAGATGGAATCCGGCGACTATGAGAGCGCGGCACAAAGCTTTCAAAAGGCGCTCGACCAGTCGTTGGGCCGCATCGGCGCGGAGGAGCTTGACATCTGCTACTATAAGGCGCTGGCTCTGTACAAGTCCGGGGACACGACGGGCGCGATCGAGGCTTACACAGCCCTCATCGAGTACGATAAGAAAAACTGGGAAGCATGGTATCTGAGGGGAAATGTCTATCTGCAGGAGGGACAGGACACGGAGGCGCTGGAGGATTATGCGCAGGCCGTCTTGTTAAATGACAGTGTGGAGCTTTGCGCACATATCTATGAGAATCTTGCAGATGCCGGGCTTGCGGAGAGCGGACAGGATTACATCAACCGGGTGCTTTCCATTACTCCCTCAACCGCGGATGAATACTATTATGTCGGCGAGATCTATTTTCTGACCGAAAACGCTGACAGCGCAAAGGAAAATCTGCTTCAGGCACAGGAGCTCGGATACGACAAGGCGCTGCTTTTGCTCGGATATATCTATTCCGATGAGGGAGACAGCGAGGCCGCTGAGGCTGCTTTTGCCTCCTATATGGAGCTCTACCCGGAGGATGCCGAGGCGCTGAATGAGCTGGGCGCCATCGCACTGGCCGCCGGGGAATATGCGAATGCGGTTACTTACCTTGAATCAGCGCTAGACGCGGCGGACGAGAGTCTGGAGATGTCCGTCTTGAAAAATCTGATCATCGCGTATGAGTATTCCGGTGATTTTGAGAGCGCGTACAATATGGCAGTCCGTTTCCTCAGAAGCTATTCAGACGAGGAAATTGAGCGGGAATACGAATTTCTTGCGACGCGCGTGGGCGGTGATATCGAAGCAGCCGATTCCGCTGCGGAGGAGGACAGCTCCGACGGGACGGAGAGCGGCGATGAGGCCGCAGACGGCAGTGAGTCAGAGACAGAAAGTTGACAGACCTTATGTTTGAAAATGAGAAAATACAGGAGCGCGTCATTCTTGTCGCGGTCAGTGAACAAAACGGAGACGACACGGAGGACTCTCTTGCCGAGCTTGCCGAACTGGCGCGGACGGCAGGCGCAGAGGTTGTCGGCACCATGGTGCAGAATCTGAGCCGGGCGATTCCCGCGACCTATCTCGGTTCGGGAAAGATCGAGGAGCTGAAGGATCTGATCTGGGAGCTTGACGCTACCGGTATCATCTGCGACGATGAGTTAAAACCGATCCAGATGAAAAATCTGGAGGAAGCGCTGAATACGAAGGTGATGGACCGGACGCTGCTGATCCTTGACATCTTTGCGACGCGGGCCATGACCAGCGAGGGTAAACTGCAGGTGGAACTAGCCCAACTGCGGTACAGTCTGACCCGGCTGAGCGGTTTCGGGCGTTCCATGTCGCGTCTGGGCGGCGGAATCGGCACGCGGGGACCCGGCGAGAAAAAGCTGGAGACCGACCGGCGGGTGATCCGTGACCGGGTATCCCATCTGAAGCAGGAGTTAAAAGAAGTGATTCGCCACCGGGATCTCACCCGCACGCAGCGCATGAAAAATCATACCAGAATTGCCGCCATTGTGGGCTATACGAACGCCGGGAAATCCACGCTTTTAAACACACTCACGGGTGCGGGGGTTCTGGAGGAGGACCGGCTTTTTGCCACACTGGATCCGACGACCCGGATGCTGGAGCTTACAAATGATCAGCAGATTCTTCTGACAGATACCGTCGGATTTATCCGTAAGCTGCCCCATCATCTGGTGGAAGCATTTCGGAGTACGCTGGAGGAAGCAAAATATGCCGATCTGATCATCCATGTGGTGGACGCCTCCAATCCCCAGTGGGATACGCAGATGCATGTGGTTTACCAGACCCTTCGGGAGCTCGGGATCACCGACAAAAAAGTCGTCACGCTGTTTAACAAATGTGACCGTCTCACCGGAGAAGAGATCCTGCAGGATTTCCGCGCGGATCGCACACTGCGAATTTCCGCCAAAACCGGCATGGGACTGGATGACCTGAGAGCCACGCTGGAGGAACTGCTGCGGGAGGACAAAGTGCTTTTCCGGCAGACCTTTCCCTACGATCGCGCAGGGGAAATCCAGCGTATCCGGAAATACGGTGAGCTTCTGCAGGAGGAGTACCGGGAGGATGGGATTTATGTGGAAGCCTATGTGCCCCGGGAATTTTTATAGAATGCGAAAAAGAAAAATTATCCGATAAAAAGTATTGACAGCAGAAATCGAATTTGTTATTATAATCGGGTCGTCAGCGAAAAGCGCTGGTGAATGCGGAAGTGTCGGAACTGGCAGACGAGCAAGACTAAGGATCTTGTGGCTTTCGAGTCGTGTGGGTTCAAGTCCCATC
>JAJQBM010000034.1 GCA_021203285.1 Clostridiales bacterium
CTTCCGGTGCGGGACCTGCGTTATAAATTCACGATTATTCCTTGTCTTTAAGATCATTCGCAGGATGGACTCCACGGCTGCGTCTGCCTTCATTCCGTTCATCGCGCGGCGCATGATATCCACCGCCTCTCTCTCCTCACGGTTCAGGAGGAGATCCTCTCTGCGGGTTCCGGATTTCACGATATCGATCGCCGGGAAAATACGCTTCTCGGAGAGCTTCCGATCCAGAATCAGCTCCATGTTGCCGGTTCCCTTGAACTCCTCATAGACCACATCGTCCATGTGGCTGCCGGTGTCCACGAGAGCTGTGGCGAGGATGGTCAGGCTGCCGCCCTCCCGCATGTTTCGGGCCGCTCCGAAAAATCGCTTCGGCATATGCAAAGCAGCGGGATCCAGACCGCCGGACAGGGTACGTCCGCTGGACGGAACCACCAGATTGTATGCGCGGGCCAGACGGGTGATGCTGTCTAAGAGAATCATCACGTCCTTTTTATGCTCGACAAGGCGCTTCGCGCGCTCGATCACCATCTCGGAAACACGCTTATGGTGCTCCGGAAGCTCATCAAACGTGGAGTAGATGACCTCGACATTCTCTCCCTCGATCGCCTCCATCATGTCCGTGACCTCCTCCGGCCGCTCGTCAATCAGAAGGATGATCAGATGCATGTCCGGATTGTTGTTTTTTACAGAGGTTGCGATCTCCTTTAACAGTGTCGTCTTACCAGCCTTCGGCTGGGAGACGATCATGCCTCTCTGTCCCTTGCCGACCGGCGCGATCAGATCCACAATGCGCATGGACATACGGGAAGAACTCGACGCGCCAGACACCCCCGACGCCTCCAGACGCAGGCGCTCGTTGGGGAAGATCGGGGTCAGATCCTCAAACGGCGTCCGCTGTGCGGCAATCGCAGGAGGAATATCATTCACCGTAGAAATATATAAAAGCGCGGAAAACTTCTCGCCCTGTGAGCGGATCCGCTTGTTTCCGGAAATGATGTCTCCGGTCTTTAACTTAAACCGGCGAATCTGGGACGGGGACACATAGACATCCTGATCTCCTGGAAGATAATTTTCGCAGCGGATAAACCCGTATCCGTCCGGCATGACCTCAAGGATCCCCTCGGCCTTCTCCCCGCTGTCGAGGTCCGCCATCGAAATTCCCTCTGATTCCATCTTTTGCGCCGTGCGGTCGTCAATGGTCCGAAGACGCTCATCCGCCGCATCCTCAAAATAAGACGGTCTTGACACTCTGTGTCTCGGTTCCTCCGACCGGGATTCCTTGGGAAGCGGCGAATATCTCCTGCCCTCCCTGACTGTCCCGGACGCGGAATTTTTCTCCTTTCGCACCGTTCCCGGCTGTTTTTCCTGTCTGCCCGTCTCTTCCGAAGAGGAATCCCCCTGCGGTGCGTCATCCGCAGCGGCCTCTGCCGCCGGGCTCTCTGTCTTCTTTTCCTCCGCCGGTGCATCCTGCGCTCCTGCCTGTGCATCCAGCTCGTCCTGCTCTAACATACGCTCGATCAGTTCGGCTTTTTTCAGGGTGGAGACACGCTTCATGCCGCGTGCTTTCGCCAGATCCTTCAAAATAGCTAGGGAAAGACTCTCATACTTTTCTCTCATTCTTACCTCCAGTCTGCTGTCAATCTCCTGAAATATAAAATATGTACGCTATCCATCTACCACATATAAAAGGGGTTTCCCGCCAGAATTGGCGTATGCGAATAGTTGTGAAATGATTATACACCATCCCGAGAAAAAATGATAGCCCTAATTTTTCTTGATTTGTAATTTTATCAATGCTATGATGATACCATCCTACATTTACAAGAGGTACGAAAAATGGCTGAACTGGGTACCATGTACCGCATTATGATCCTTTACATGCTGGATCGCGTGGATTGCACGCTGACCAACACTCAGATCACGAATTTTATTCAGGAAAAAGATTATACGAATTATTTCACTGTGCAGCAGACACTCTCTGATCTGCTCTCCTCCGGGCTGATCACGGCGGAGTCTACGCACAGCAACACGCGCTACCGCATCACGGACGAGGGAACAAAGACGCTGCGTTTTTTTGAGGACAAAATTTCCCCTGAGATCCGCGAGGACATCCTCTCCTATCTTCAGGAACACGACTGCGAGCTGAAGCAGGAGACATCCGTGTACGCCGACTATTTTAAAGCAACCGGCACCGGATATCAGGTTCGCTGCCGGATCAAGGAAAAGGAGAACTCCGTCGTAGACCTGACGCTCCTCGTCCGGAACCGTCAGCAGGCCGAGGCTGTCTGTGCAAACTGGAGGCAGGAAAGCACGGAGGTATATGCCCTCCTGATGGATCGATTGGTCAAATAAGGTTGCCATTTTTTCCGAAGAAAAAAAGCGCCGCAGTTCCCAAGGGAATTGCAGCGCTTTTCTTTGATTTTTCTAGAACTTCCCGGCCTTCGCCGCTTCCTCTACGGAAACCGCAACCGCAACCGTCATGCCGACCATCGGGTTGTTGCCCGCGCCGATCAGACCCATCATCTCCACATGCGCCGGAACGGAGGAAGAACCCGCGAACTGCGCGTCAGAGTGCATACGGCCCATCGTGTCTGTCATACCATAGGATGCAGGGCCTGCCGCCATGTTGTCCGGATGCAGGGTACGGCCTGTGCCGCCGCCGGACGCCACGGAGAAGTACTTTTTGCCCATCTCCACACACTCTTTCTTATATGTGCCGGCTACCGGATGCTGAAAACGGGTCGGGTTTGTGGAATTTCCGGTGATGGAAACGCCGACATTCTCATGATGCATGATCGCGACGCCCTCCTGGACATCATCGCTGCCGTAGCATTTTACTGTCGCTCGAAGACCGGTGGAATACGGCTTCTCATAGATGACATTCAGCTTTGCTTCTTTATAATCATACTTCGTCTCCACATAGGTAAATCCGTTGATGCGGGAGATGATCTGCGCCGCATCCTTGCCGAGGCCGTTCAGGATTACGCGAAGCGGTTTCTGGCGAACCTTGTTTGCTTTCTCCGCGATACCGATTGCACCCTCCGCCGCCGCAAAGGACTCATGACCTGCCAGGAAGCAGAAGCACTCGGTCTCCTCCTCCAGAAGCATCTTGCCAAGGTTGCCGTGTCCCAGACCTACCTTGCGGTGATCCGCCACAGAACCCGGGATGCAGAAGGACTGCAGTCCCTCGCCGATGGCCGCAGCGGCATCGGAAGCCTTGCGGCAGTTTTCCTTAATCGCGATCGCAGCGCCTACGATGTAAGCCCAGCAGGCGTTCTCAAAGCAGATCGGCTGAATGCTCTTGATCTGACTGTAAACATCAAGACCCGCGTCCTTTGTGATCTTCTCCGCCTCCTCGATGGAAGCAATGCCATATGTATTCAGGGCCGCGTTGATCTGGTCAATTCTTCTCTCATATGATTCAAATAATGCCATGGTATCTTACTCCTTTCTCGGGTCGATGATCTTTACTGCATCGGCTACACGGCCGTACTGGCCCTTCGCCTTCTTCCACGCAACGTTGGGCTCATCGCCGTTTTTGATAAAGTCGGTCATCTTTCCGAGGCTCACGAACTGATAGCCGATCACCTCGTCGTTCTCATCCAGAGCAAGACCTGTGACATAGCCCTCCGCCATCTCCAGATAGCGAACGCCCTTTTCCTTTGTGCCGTACATCGTTCCGACCTGAGAGCGAAGCCCCTTGCCGAGATCCTCCAGACCGGCGCCGACGGCAAGTCCGTCATCCGAAAATGCGCTCTGGGTACGTCCGTAAACGATCTGCAGGAACAACTCGCGCATCGCGGTGTTGATCGCGTCGCAGACCAGATCGGTGTTCAGTGCCTCTAGGATTGTCTTCCCCTGCAGAATCTCCGCCGCCATGGCCGCGGAATGGGTCATTCCGGAACATCCGATGGTCTCAACAAGCGCTTCCTCGATAACGCCTTCTTTTACATTGAGTGTGAGCTTGCAGGCGCCCTGCTGCGGCGCGCACCAGCCGATTCCGTGTGTAAAACCGGAAATGTCCTCGATCTTTTTCGCGTGGACCCATTTCCCTTCTTCCGGGATCGGAGCGGGCTCATGCTTTGCGCCCTTGGCAACCGGGCACATCATCTGTACTTCTTTGGTGTAAATCATGGTGTGACTCCTTTCCATAAAACCTCATTGTTATTTTTTTAACGCCTTGCTCTATTTTGCCACAAAAATTTATATTCGTAAAGGGCAATTTTATACCCGTTTCACGATTTCTCCCTGATTCTTATAGATACATCCTGTCGGCACGACGCCGCGGACGGAGGAAAGGGGATAGATACTGCTGCCCGGGCAGACCACGGTGCCCGGATTTAAGACAGAATTGCAGCCCACCTCCACATGGTCGCCCAGCATGGCGCCGAATTTCTTTCTCTCCGTGTCAATCTCTTCCTTTCCGTCCCGCACGACGACCAGCGTCTTATCTGACTTCACATTGGAAGTGATGGAACCGGCGCCTATATGCGCCTTGTATCCCAGAATCGAATCCCCCACATAGTTATAGTGCGGCACCTGTACGCCGTTAAACAGGATAACATTTTTCAGCTCGACGGAATTGCCGACCACGGCGTTTTTTCCGACAATGGCGGAACCGCGGATAAACGCGCAGTGACGGATCTCCGCACCCTCATCGATGATTAGCGGACCGCCGAGAAAAGCCGTCGGCGCGATCTTTGCGCTCTTCGCCACCCAGACATACTTCTCCCGCTGCTCATACTTCTCCGGATCCAGCGTGGGACCCAGATCCGCGATAAAAACCGAGAGCGCGTCCAGCAGCTCCCACGGATATTCCGCCGTCATCAGGTATTCGCTGGCGATGGTCTCATTCAGGTCGTATAAATTTTCGATTTTGCACTGTTCCATTTTGATATCCTCCATAATATTTATTTTCTTCCGCCCTTCGTCTTTCTTACAGAAGAAGAGGGTTTCTTGTAAAACTTTGCGTCCTGCTCAAATGCCGCGCGAAGCGGATACTGGTTATTTAAACGCATCACCCCGGCGGTGCGTGTTTCGATAAAGCGGTTCAGCTTTTCCATATACTCTTCCGGTGTGACCGTTCCCTCCGCGACATAATTCAGACCCTTCTCCCAGCTCGCGGTGAGCTCCGGATTGAGCAGGGATTTGATGGACGCCGACACCACATCAAAGATCATCTCCCCCATCAGCGTGGGCGTGATGATCTGGGTCTTTTTATTCAGAGCCAGATATTTGTTGGCGACCAGCTTTTTTAAGATCTCCGCGCGGGTCGCGCTGGTGCCGATGCCGCAGCTCTTGATCTGTGCACGCAGCTCCTCATCCTCAATCAACTGTCCGGCGTTCTCCATCGCCAGAATCATTGAGCCGGAATTGTAACGCTTCGGCGGGGAGGTCTCTCCCTCCTTAATCTCGTAACCCTTCACCGGCAGACGCATACCCTTTTTCAGCTTTGATACCTCTTCCAGAAGCTTTGAATCCGAAACTTTTTCTGCCTGTCCGGCTTCTTCTCCCGACATCTCCTCCGCCGGCATATCATCCGAAGCATGTGCCGACGGAGAATTTCCTGCGGCATCCTTCGTCCTCTTTCCCGCAAAGGAATACTGCATCACCCGCAGATACCCCTCGTCAGCCAGCACCTTAAAATTAGAGAAGAAGCGCTCATTCTCTATCCCTGCTGTGAGGCTGACCCTCTGGTAAACCGCGGGCTCCAGAAAAATGGCAAGAAACCGGCGGACGATGACCTCATACACTTTTACCGACAGCGGATTCAGCCCTTTCATCGCCCCGAAGCCCTGCCCCGTCGGAATGATGGCGTAGTGATCTGTCACCATTTTATCATTGGTATAACGGGTCTTCGCGATGCTCTTATAACTTCCCTTTTCCAGAATTGACTCCGCAATCCCCTTCACCGCGCCGATGTTTTTCAAACCCGCGATATTTTTATGTATTTCCTTTGCCACCGCCGTGGTCAGCACACGCGCATCCGTCCGCGGGTAGGTGACAAGCTTTTTCTCATAGAGCTCCTGCACAACCTTCAGTGTTTCATCCGGGCTGATCTTAAAAAGCTTGGAACAATCGTTCTGCAGCTCCGCCAGATTGTAGAGAAGCGGCGGATTTTTCTTTTCCCGCTTTTTCTCAACCGATATGACCGAAGCCTCCTGCGGTCTGACCTCGCGCAGCGCGCCAATAAATGCTTCCGCATCTTCCCGAAGGCGAAAACCATTCTCCTTGTACAGCTTCGGATGCCCCCAGACAGAAAAGTCCGCCTTTTCCTCCTGCTTGTCCGTCTTGGATCCGGGCGGCGGCATTTTTCCGGTGTCATAGCGGGAACCGGGCGTCACCTTCCACTCGCCCTCAATCTCCATGCCGCTCACATCCATCCGGTCAAACACACGGTAAAACGGGGTTTTCACAAAGGAGCGGATCTCCCGCTCCCGGCGGACCACCATCCCGAGGACGCAGGTCATAACCCGCCCAACGGAGATCACGGCGTACCGCTGATGCAAAAAGGATGCAACCGCGTTGCCGTATTTCAGGGTCAGAAGGCGGGAGAAATTGATCCCCATGAGATAATCCTCTTTCGCCCGCAGATAGGCCGATTCTGAGAGATTGTCGTAGGCAGACCAATCCTTTGCCTCGCGAATTCCCCGAAGAATTTCCTCCTCTGTCTGCGAATCGATCCAGACACGCTTGCGCGTCTTTTTCGCATCCACCTCTGCCATCTGATCCACCAGACGATAGATATACTCTCCCTCCCGCCCGGAATCCGTACAGATATAGATCGTATCCACATCCTGCCGGTTCAGCAGGCCGGAGACGATCTGAAACTGTTTCTGTACGCCGGGGATGACCTCGTATTTGAATTCCTCCGGCAGAAACGGGAGCGTCGAGAGGCTCCACTTTTTATATTTCATGTCGTATGCTTCGTGATAGCTCAGCATCACCAGATGCCCCACACACCAGGTAACCACCGCATGCTCGGACTCCTGATACCCGTTAAACGACCGCATATACTCCCCAAGCGCACGCGCAAACTCCCGCGCCACGCTCGGCTTCTCAGCGATAAGCAGCGACTTGGACATTCCTTACCCGTTCCTTTTCTTCGCAATCGATCGTCACATGTATCTTCTGACGATCGCCTGCATCTCATCCCACTTCTGTTCCATATCCGCCACCAGCTTGAACTGCGTCCGGCAGCGGTCCAGATTGTGTCCCTCCCGGTGAATCTTGAAATAGGTATCGCCCTGCAGGTAATCCGTCAGAAACCGCATCCCGCACTCGAAGGTCATCACCTTCGCGCCCATGGGCAGCAGCTCAATCTCCTTTGGCGTCAGTTTCCCGGCGCACCCCTCCAGAAATCCTTTTGTGTAAATGTCAAACAGCTCCATGCTGCAGGAAACCTTGGAAAGATCCCGTTCGTCCTCATCCGCCGTGCTGGCGCCGAAACGGATGGAATCGCCGAAATCGTTCATCGCCAGACCGGGCATCACCGTATCCAGATCAATGACACAGATGCCCTTTCCGGTCGCATTGTCAATCATAATATTGTTCAGCTTGGTATCATTATGTGTCACCCGCAGAGGCAGCTCGCCCGCCGCAAGAAGATCGGTGAAATAGTCTGCCACATCCTCCCGATCCAGCACAAACTGAATTTCTTTCCGGACATCGGCAGCCCTGCCCATCACATCCTCAGCAACCGCCTGCCGAAAGACTGGAAACCGGGCTTTTGTATCGTGATATCCCGGGATGGTCTCGTGAAGCGTCTCCGCCGGATAATCCGCCAGAAGCCCCTGAAAATGCCCGAACGCCACCGCACTCTCATAGAAATCCTCCGGCTTTTCCACCCGGCCATAGCAGGAGGCGTCCTCAATAAAATGGTATGCGCGCCAATATTCACCTGACGTATCCACATAGTATGGTCTGCCGTCGCATGTCAAAATCACATTCAGCGTCTCCCGATCCGGATCTCCACCGTCTTGTGAAATACGCTCCCTGAGATACGCCGTCACCGAGACGATATTTTCCATCAATTCCACCGGTTTTGCAAAAACCTCCCGGTTCATTCTCTGCAAGATGACCTTTTTCTGCATTCCGTCCGTCCGGTCAAAAACAAGCAGCCATGTATCGTTGATATGGCCGCTCCCGTAGGGCTTCCGGCTTACAAGCCGCCCCTCAAACTGAAAATTCCGCGCTATATCATTTATAAATTCATCATCGACTATGCCGTGCATTACCGTTCTCTCCTCCTGTGCGAATCATTGTGTTTCATTATAAGAAAAAAATCCGCAGGTGTAAAGGTGATTTTCCGATGGAATTTATTCCGCGCCGCCCAACACCTGATCCAAAATCGCCGCCAGCGGCTCCATGGCATTTTTCGCCTCCCCAAGCGTATTTGTCTGCGCGCCGACCTCCACGAGAAGGGACTTCGGCATCAGGTGCATATTGTAGCGATAGCCTTTCAAATAAATTTTCCGCGTAAGCCCCGGATATAATTCCCGCGCCGCGAGCTGAAGACGGAGGGAAAACGCAAGATTCTGCGTGATATACGGATTTGCAAGATAATCAATATCGCCCAGCGCGCTCGTCCGGCTTAACCCGTTGAAAAACATGACCTGCGCCATCTGCACGCCGTTCTGCTCCGTGACCAGACGGGTGCCCTCTGAAACCCCGTCCCGGTGCAGGTCGATCACCACCTCAATGGAGGGATTTTCCGCGAGAATCTGTTCGATATAAGGCTTTGCGACACTGTAAGCGCGGTTCCGGTCACTGTCATAAACGCCGGTGTCATGGAGGACATTGTAACCGTATGTAGTCTCCAGTATTTCCGCCAACCGCTCTCCCACCGCCACCACCGTTGTCGAGGGATCCCCCTCCACCGAATCGCTGTACCCCTCGGAAGCGTGGGTGTGATAAATAAGAATCTGCGGCGCATCACTGCTGCCTGTCAAGGTACAGTCAACGGAGAGAAGCTCCTCCGCGTTCAGTTGGGTGCTTGTGATGGTCGTCGCGCTGTCTACAGCGTAAAAATTCTGGATCAGGTAATCAAAATCGTTCAGCTTTTCGAGTGAGACGGCCTGTGTTCCGGCAGATGCTTCCTCCGCCTCTGCGGAAGTCTCTTCTTCCGTCAACGCACTGTTTTCTTCCGTCGAGTCCGCCGCCCCGTCAGCCTCCCCGCTCTCCACATCGGACACATCCTCCGCGTCCTGTGCAAGAACGGTTTCATAGCTCAGGGTGCTTTCCGTGCGGGTCTCATAATCATTCTCCTCCTAATACTCGTAATATTCCGACGGCAGATTCTCCGCCAGATTCGGTGAGATCTGCCGAAGCATCAGGTTGCAAACCGCGCAGCTTACATTTCGTGTCATATTTCCGTTTTTCACAACCAGTGAGAAAAGCATACACACAAAAATGGCCATCGCACCCCACAGGAGGATGACCGTCTGCCGCCTGCGCCGCTCTCTTCTCAGCCTTTGTCTCGTCACTCGCATCATAAAACCTGAAACGCCCCATATTCAGTCTATGAGAATGCGGTGATTTTATGACCGGAAAAATGCCAGATTAATACCCTCGGAGACGGTATAGCTCATCTGTTTGATCTGTGCGTCAATATCCTTGGAGGTGACGAACATCTGATTGAGTTGGGGCGGCATCAGCTCCCGAACCAGCGTTCCGTGCTCCGCATCGTCCAGCCTTTTCCACGAGGACAGCAGGGAGGACATCGGATCGATTCGGGAAATTTCCTCCAGAAACTCCGATATGGAATCCTGCACGATCGTGGCCGCCTCCACCACAGTCGGAATCCCGATGGCGATAACCGGCACACCAAGCACCTTTTCCGTGAGGCTGTGGCGGTGGTTCCCGACCCCTGAACCGGGACGAATCCCCGTATCCGTGATCTGAATGGTCCGGCAAAGCCTTTTCAGGCTGCGTGCCGCGAGCGCGTCGATCGCGATCAGGTAATCAGGCCACACCTCGCGGATCACGCCCGACAAAATCTCCCGGGTCTCCATCCCGGTCTGTGCCATAACGCCGGGAATGATCGCGCAGAGCGGTTCCACCCTTCCCGCCCCATACGCCATGCTTCCGCACTCTCTTAATATATGGCGGGTGATGTTCAGGTTGTCCGCCACGCGGGGCCCCAGAGCATCCGGCGTCACACTTCGGTTCCCGAGACCTGCCACCAGAATGGTCTTTGGCTTGTTCCCCTCCGGAATCAGACGGCGGATCTGCGCGGCAAGGTATTCCGAGATGTTTCGATGATAATCAACGCTCTCTTCGGCCATGCAGGAAGCCTCCAGCGTAATGTATGTCCCCTTCGGCTTTCCCATAACCCGGACCGCATTCTCAGTCTCAATGCGCACCGTTGTAATGCGGACATCGCCCTCCTCGTATTTCTCCTCGCTGACAGAGACCCCGCGGGACGGCTGCCGCTGCTTTCTCACCCGCTCGTTTTCCTCCACCGCCAGATCAGTCCTCACCTCAAACATTCCCGTTCACTCCTTAAAATCTGCAAAACAGTCATGGATAGTTTTCTCTGAACGGGAAAAATTATAAGAAAAATTCCGCGAATTTCTATTGACAATTCATGGCACTCGCATTAGAATACTTTCGTATGTTTGCATTAGAACGTCCGTGTCCGGCTTTAATGAAACTATCATAAATTCTCTTGCAGGGGAGGTGTACAGATTGGCTAACATTAAATCAGCGAAAAAAAGGATTCTGGTTGCTCAGACCCGTACAGACCGCAACAAATCCATCCGCTCCGCGGTAAAGACTTCGATCAAAAAGGTAGAGGCAGCCGTAGCAGCGAATGATAAGGAGGCAGCCGAGGCAGCATTGACCGCCGCGACCTCCAGCATCAACAAAGCGGCTTCCAAGGGCGTTTACCATAAGAACAATGCAGCCCGGAAGGTTTCCCGGCTGGCAAAGCTGGTAAACGGCATCGCGTAGCAGCCCTTTCTATGAGAGTATATAACACCCCGCAGACCGTCATCCTGCGGGGTGTTTTTATGTGTCGTAAGAAATCCTCGATGTTTCAAAAAGTCAGATCTCGTCACGCGCTGTAGCGGATCAGAAACAGTTCCACCGCCAGCCGCTCAGCGATCTGTCCGATCTTGATGTCCTCCTCCGCCTGCACGCCGCTTTGCACGGCCTCCAGAAGCTGCGCGGCTGTGAACTTCCGCGCCTGGCCGATATACTTGCGGACGGCAAACTCCGGCACGCCGACCTTCTCCGCCATATATTTATAGTCATATCCCTTTTCGGTCAGCTCCTTTAACTGCATCAGGTTCTGAAACTGGCGCGTCACAAGAAAGAGAATCCGCATGGGTGGTTCCTTCAGCGTCAGAAGATCATTGTAGAGCTCCAGCGCACGCTTTTGCTGCTTCCCGGCAATCGCGTCCACTGTTTCAAAAATCTTTGACGAGACGGGAACAATGCACACCGCATCCACATCCTCCGCGCTGATCACCTCCCGATCCATCGTGTACGAGAGAAGCTTCTCCAATTCCCGGTCGATCAGCTCCATATCATTCCCGGTCCGGCCGAGAAACTGCTCCATCACCGGGCGCGTGATTTTTTTCCCTTCCTTTTTCAGCCTGCCCAGAATCCACTGTGTCAGCACATCCTCCCGCTGTCTCTGGAACTCCACCGCGCGGCCGTATTTCTTGACCTGCTTATAGAGCTTGCTCCTGCGGTCGACCTCCGTTTCCGTGAAAACAAAACAGGTCGTCTCTGGAATCTCCTCCACATATGCGGTCAGCGCCTCCGGGGATTTCTTAAAAAATCCGCTCTGCCCGACATAGATACACCGGCGCTCCGCAAAAAACGGCAGCGTCTCCGACAGGTCGATGAGCTTCGCCGGGTCAATATCCTTTCCGGAAAAAGAGGATGTGTTCATCGTGTCCGCCGGATTCGAGAGAGCATTTTTCAATCTGTCTTTGTACTGGCGCAGAAGATAGGTTTCCTCCCCGTAGAGAAGGTAAATCCGCTTAAATTGTCCGGTTTTGATATCTTCCAGAATCGTTTTCATGGGCAACTAACCTTATATCGGGAAATTTTATTGTGACATTTCGCTCCTGCTGACAGTTTATAACATTCCGGACAAATCTTCAATAAATTTATTCCGGCTCTGAGAACAGACGAACCTTCCATGCTCCGCCTTTCTCATAAAACGTAATCTGCCCGCTATCCTGTGTCTGCAGAATTTCACAACCGGACATTTCGAGCCGCTCCAGCGCTTCCTGATGCGGGTGTCCGTAACTGTTTCCTTCCCCGCAGGATATGACGGCGTATTCCGGCGACGCCGCTTCCAGAAACTCTGCACAGGAGGAATACTTTGATCCGTGGTGGGCAGCCTTCAGGACGACAATATCAGTGAGCAGATTTCTCTCAAGAAGCAACTGCTCCTGTTCCTCGCCGATATCTCCGGTAAAAAGAACAGACATCCCCTCCTTTTCAAAGAGCCACACCTGCGAGAGCGCGTTGCTGTCATCGGACGTATCCTCCACAGACGGATACAGGCAGGTCATCTCACAGCCCGACAAGCGAAGGGCATCTCCCTCCTCTACATATACCACGGTTGTACCGTTTTCCCTCGCGGCCTCCGTCAGCGTCTCCCATGCCTCATCCCGTGGCAATGACTGCGCCAACAGTAAATACTCTAACTAGTATCCGTCATTTAACAGCTCCAAAATACCGAAATAATGATCCACGTCCGATTGCGACATAATCCAGACAACAAGCTCCTGAACCCTGTGATATTTTAAAAACG
>JAJQBM010000019.1:0-3502 GCA_021203285.1 Clostridiales bacterium
CGCGCCGATCTCCACCGGATCTCCGGCGTCTCTTAAATTGACAAAATTTACACCCTTGACGACACGCCCGTTGTTGACATCCAGACAGGGGATGATACGCTTGGTAAACATGAGTCGTTCCTCTTCTTTTCGTTTATAAACACGATAATTACAAAATTAGATAACTTTGAAGAGGATGCTCACAAAAACGACTTCAACGCGGACACAACAAAGTGTCCACTTTTGAAGTGTTTCTTGTTCGCATCATTTACTTCCATAAATTAATTTTGCAATTATCTGCATTACATCGTTCCCTACAGGTCACAGAAGTTCCGCAGGATCCGAAGCCCCACTTCCCCGCTTTTCTCCGGGTGGAACTGGCAGGCGAAGATGTTGCCCTGCTCTACACTGGCGTGGATATGTGTGCCATACTCCGTGGAAGTTTTGACGATCTCCTCTTCCTCCGCTTTCAGGTAATAGGAATGGACGAAGTACACATAGGGCTCTTCCTCCAGTCCGGCGAACAGGCGACCGTGATTCTGAAGGTCTAAAGAGTTCCACCCGATATGGGGAATTTTTAACCCTTCCGTATCCGGAATGCGAAGAATTTTTCCTTTTAAGATGCCGAGGCCCTCCGCCCCCGGGCTCTCCTCGCTGCTCTCAAAGAGAAGCTGCAGACCGAGACAGATGCCAAGAAAGGGAATCTGACGGTCGGCAACCTCCCGGATAACCGGCACCAATCCAAGCTGTCTTAAGTTCTCCATGGCGTCCCCGAACGCGCCCACTCCCGGAAGGATTACCTTGTCCGCGGACAAAATTTCCTTTGGATTGCGGGTGATCACGCTTTCCTCACCCAAAAATGCCAAGGCTTTTTGCACGCTTTTTAAATTCCCCGCGTCATAGTCTATAACCGCAATCAAAAATCCATCCTCCCTGCACTATTATAAAACATCTTATTATCCTGCTACTTTGTGGACAGTTCCATCCAGAACTCGACGCCGTCCTCATGATTTATGACACCGCACCGCTGTCCGTGAGAATCCATGATCGCCTTCACGATGGAGAGGCCGATGCCGCTTCCACCATACTCGCGCGTGTGCGCCTTGTCCACTTTATAAAATTTATCCCAGATTTTCTCTATATCCTCCTCCGGGATCGGCTTTCCGGTATTAAACACACTGACGCGCAGGAATTCCTCCTCCTGTGTGTAGAAAATGCGGATCCGCTTTTCCCCCTCACAGTGGTTCATCGCGTTGCTGAGAAAGTTTGTCACAACCTCCTCCAGCTTGAATTCGTCTCCCCAGACATAGATCGGCGCAGGCTCCTCCATCTCCAGCGTGATTCCCTGCCGATCCATCAGAATCCGGGAGGCATTCGCGACGCCCGAAACCAACTCCGTGATGTCAAAGCGCTCCATCACCACCTGATCATTCCCAAGTTCCAACTGATTTAAGGTCAGGAGCTTTTTCACCATCCGGTTCATCTTGCCCGCCTCGTCAATGATGACATCGCAGTAAAACTCCCGGCTCTCCGCATCATCGTTGATGCACTCCTGCAGTCCCTCCGCGTAGCCCTGAATCAGCGCCAGGGGCGTCTTCAGCTCGTGAGAGACATTGGAGAGAAATTCCTTGCGCATCTCATCAATCTGTGTTTTCTTCTCAATATCCTGCTGCAGACTGATGTTTGCGGATTTCAGCTCCGAAATCGTCCACTCCAGCGTCTCCGACAGACGGTTCATGTGGTCGCCCAGCAGATCGATCTCATTGCCCGCGGCCTGATCCTCCCCGCTTACACTCAGCTCGTGCCGCTGTCGGCGTAGATATCCGAACCGGAGGTTTGGATCCTTTTTCCACGCGCCCGGGACATACTTTGCCTCAAAGTTCAGATCCACCATTTTTTTGGAAATATCCGTGAGCTGTAGAATCGGCTGTGTGACCCGCCGCGCCATGAACCCGCCGATGAGCAGACTGACCGCGATGGTGGCCAGACCGACGATTAACAGAAGCTGATTGGAGAGCGCCGCACTGTCCCGGATGCTCTCCAGCGCCGTCCTCATAATGATCATCTCTCCGTTTTCCAGAGAGCCGACCAGCACCAGATACTCCGAATCCAGACGAGCATCCGTCGTGGAGAGGAGCTGATAGTTGCCGTCTGCCTGGATCACATCCTGCGTCTTCAGGCTTAAAAGTGTCTGAAGTATCTCATGGCGCAGCAGGCTGTCGTCCGCAGAGGATGAACGGATAACTCTGCCGTCCGTCGAGAGAACCATGCAGGAAATGTTTCCGTTTGCACAAATATTGTCAAAAACCACCTCAAAATCATCCGATTCCAGCTGGCTTAATGCGCTCGCCTCAGAGATAACCCGAAAGTTCTCCACCATGTCTTTCTTTTTTTGCAGTACATAGTATTTTTCCAGAAAAATGGAGTTCAACAGCCAGCAGACCATAATGGATCCCACTGCCAGCACACAGATCAACACCATAATCTGGACCGTAAGGAATCTTCGTTTTTTCATACTTCAAATTTATATCCGATCCCCCAGATGGTTCTGATATACTCTCCCTTATCCCCAAGCTTTCTGCGCAGCTTTTTCACATGCGTATCGATCGTGCGCGCGTCCCCGAAATAGTCGTAATTCCAGACATGATTCAGGATTTTCTCCCGCGAAAGGGCGATGCCCTCGTTCTCCATGAAATAGCTCAGGAGCTCGAACTCCTTGTAGCTCATCTTCACCTCGGTGTTGCCGTCGATGGTGACGGTATGGGCCGACTTGTCCAGACAGATACCGCCCACCGCCAGAAGACCGTCCGCCGTATACTGTCCGGTCCGGCGCAGAATCGCCTCCACGCGCGCCGCCAGAATCTTTGGCGAAAACGGTTTGGAGATATACTCGTCCACGCCCAGATCAAATCCCATCAGCTCATCACTCTCATCGCCCTTGGCCGTCAGTATGATGATGGGGATTTTCGAGGTCTCCCGAATCTCACGGCAGACCTCCCACCCGTTCATCTTCGGCATCATCACATCCAGAATGATCAGCGAGATGTTTTTCTCCTCATAAAAAATATCGAGCGCCTCCTCACCGTTGCTCGCCTCCATCACATCAAAATTTTTCTTGACAAGGAAGTCCCGCACCAGCTTGCGCATCCTGCTCTCGTCATCCACAACCAGTATCTTTAATTTCTCCATGGCACATTCTCCGTTTTATATGTCCGTTCGAAACTTCCCTATATTTTCGCAGAAAGATATGTTCAAATTGTGAAAACCTTATTTCCGGTCAATGGCTCTCCATATATTTTCTCAGATTCACCAGCATCCGCTGCAGGTCACGGTCGGCAGCCGCAAAGGAAAAGCGCACGCAAACGGCGTCCTCCTCCCCATAAGCCTCGCCGGGTACGCCCGCGATCTTTGCGCGCTCAAGAAGGTCGTCGCAGAGCTCCCCGCTGGTCAGATTAGTGAGCTCCCTGTCGGTCTTCTGAAGTTCCTGTGTCCCTCTCTCTTATACCCCTCGCCGAGACCTCGA
>JAJQBM010000019.1:3512-12076 GCA_021203285.1 Clostridiales bacterium
GGTCAGATCGGTGTCAAAGCGGATCCACGCGTAAAACGCCCCCTGCGGACAGACAAAATCCACGCCGGGGATCGTCCTCATCCCATTCACCAGCAGATCGCGGCGGCGCTCGTAAGCCTGCCGCATCCGCTCCGTATCCTCCTTGCAGTCCAGCGCCACCAGCGCGCCCTTCTGCAAAAAACCGCTGGTACAGCTCATCGCGTGCTGGAACAGCTTTAAGATCACCGGGTACAGCTGCGAGTTACAGGCAAGATAGCCGACCCGCCAGCCCGTCATCGCGCTGCACTTGGAGAACCCGTTCACCACAATGACCCGGTCGAAAAACTCCGGGAACGACGCCATGCTGACCGTCTGTCTGCCGCCATAAATAATCTTTTCATAGATCTCATCCGAGAGAACATAGACATCAGGGTGATTCCGCAGGAATGCGCTGACCGCCTCAATATCGCTGTCTGTCAGGATCCGTCCGGTCGGATTATTCGGATAATTCAGAATCAGAAGCTTTGTCCGCTCCGAGGCTGCCGCCTCCAGCGTCTCCGCCGTGATACGGTAATCCTCCTCATACTTTAAATGTACCGCCACCGGCACGCCGCCGCTGACCTCCACGATGGACGGGTAGGACACCCACCCCGGCGTCAGCCAGATCGCCTCGTCGCCCGGATTGATGAGAGCGCGGATCGCCAGATAGACCGCCAGCTTCGCGCCCGGCGTGACCAGAATCTGGTCCTTTGTGTAGGGCGTGTCGTTCTCCTCATTCAGTTTGACGGCGATGCGGATGCGAAGATCCTCGTTCCCGCGGCTGTCGGTATAGTGTGTGTTGCCCGCCGCGAGCTGGCGCGTCACCTCATCGCAGATCGGCGCGGGGGTCGGGAAATCCGGCTCCCCGCCGGTCAGATTAATGATCTCTTTGTCGGTCTTCTGCAGTTCTTTTGTCCTCGCCAGCAGCGTCACGGACTTCGACGGCTCGACATTGCAGATCTGTTGGTTAAAAATCATGATAACTCCCCTGCGCTTACTTTTTGGTGATGTACCCCTGCGCCTTTAAAAGCTCCGCACAGAGAACGGCTCCGCCCGCCGCGCCGCGCACGGTGTTGTGGGAAAGTCCGACAAACTTCCAATCGTAGACGGTGTCCTCGCGAAGTCGTCCCACGGACACGCCCATGCCGTTTTCATAGTCCACATCCAACTGGACCTGCGGACGATTGTCCTCCTCCATGTAGCGAATGAACTGCTTCGGCGCACTCGGAAGGCCAAGCTCCTGCGGAACACCAGAGAAGGAAGCCAGCTTCTCTAAAAGCTGCTCTTTGGTCGGATTTTTGCGGAATTTTACAAAAACCGCCGCGGTGTGACCGTTCAGCACCGGCACGCGGATGCACTGGCAGGTGATCACCGGAGATGTGGCCGGGACAATCACACCCGCCGCCTCATCGATCTCGCCCCAGATGCGAAGGGGCTCTTTCTCGGATTTCTCCTCCTCACCGCCGATATAGGGAATGATATTGCCCACCATCTCCGGCCAATCCTTAAAGGTCTTGCCCGCGCCGGAGATCGCCTGATAAGTGGTCGCAACAACCTCGTACGGCTCAAACTCACGCCATGCGGTGAGCACCGGAGCATAGGACTGGATGGAGCAATTCGGCTTTACGGCGATAAAACCCCGGGTCGTCCCGAGACGTTTTTTCTGGCATTTGATGACTTCCATGTGCTGCGGATTGATCTCCGGCACCACCATGGGAACATCCGGTGTCCAGCGGTGTGCGCTGTTGTTGGAGACCACCGGCGTCTCCGTTTTGGCGTATGCCTCCTCGATCGCCTTGATCTCCTCCTTCGACATGTCCGCTGCGCTGAAGACAAAGTCTACGTTGGAAGACACCGCTTCCACCTCGTTGACATTCATGACAATGATATCCTTCACTGCTTCCGGCATGGGGGTATCCATCTTCCACCGGCCGCCGATGGCGTCCTCGTAGCGCTTTCCGGCAGACCGCGAACTGGCCGCAATCGTTGTCACCTCAAACCACGGGTGATTCTCCAGCAGAGAAATAAACCGCTGGCCGACCATTCCGGTTCCGCCCAAAATTCCGACTTTCAATTTTTCACTCATTCTCTCATCCTCCGAATTCTGACCTGCGGATGCCCTCCACATCCCGATCTTCTCCCCGTATATACATTTCGCGGTCATGTCCGCGATGCACGGACATTTGTCGCTCTGTTGGCTATATTACTGCATAGGGCGCGAAATTGCAAGCCTTTTTTCACTTCCCGTATTTCTCCGTCCACTCATTGCGGTCCAACCAGTCATCCGCGAGATACTCCCGCTCCGCTGCGATAACCTTCTCCATGGCTGCTTTCGCCGGTGCACCGATGGTCAGGCGCTTATTGACGCAGGTATCCATGGAAATCGCCTCGTAAATATCCTCCTCAAAGACCGGACAGATCGCTTTCAGCTCCTCCATGGACATATCGTCGATAGCGATGCCCTTATCGATACAGTACAGGACGATCTGTCCCACAATGCCGTGAGCATCTCGGAACGGCACCCCGTGGTTCACAAGGTAATCCGCCGCATCCGTCGCGTTCGTGAAACCGTGGCGGGCACTGTCGCTCATGCGCTCTTTATTAAACTTCATCGCGGAAATCATGCCGGTAAACAGCGCCAGACAACCCTTCACCGTATCAATCGCGTCAAAGGTCAGCTCCTTGTCCTCCTGCATGTCCTTGTTGTAAGCCAGCGGGATTCCCTTCATCGTCGTCAGGATGGAGACCAGCGCGCCGTAGACCCGCCCCGTCTTCCCGCGAACCAGCTCCGCGATGTCCGGATTTTTCTTCTGCGGCATGATGCTGCTGCCCGTGCTGTAGGCATCGTCGATCTCCACAAACTGGTATTCGTTGGAATTCCAGATGATGATCTCCTCACAGAAACGGCTCAGATGCATCATAATCGTGGAGAGTGCGGAGAGGAACTCAATCACATAATCCCGGTCCGAGACGGAATCCATGCTGTTTAACGTCGGCCCGTCAAAGCCCATGAGTTCTGCCGTATACTCCCGGTCCAGAGGATAGGTGGTTCCGGCCAGTGCACCCGCCCCGAGCGGGCAGTAGTTCATCCGCGCATAGATGTCGTGCAGCCGCCCGCGATCGCGCTTAAACATCTCAAAGTAAGCCCCCACATGGTGCGCCAGCGTCACCGGCTGCGCCTTCTGCATGTGGGTGAAACCCGGCATGATGGTCTCCGTGTTCTCCTCCATCAGCTTCAACAGCGTCCGCAGCAGCTCCCGAAGCAGCTCATCTGTGTAGAGAAGCTCCAGCCGGGTATACAGGCGCATGTCAAGCGCCACCTGGTCATTCCGGCTGCGGCCGGTGTGAAGCTTCTTGCCGGTGTCGCCAAGGCGGTCAATGAGGTTCGCCTCGACAAAGCTGTGAATATCCTCGTACTCCTCCGTGATGGCCAGCCGCCCCTCCTCCACATCCGTGCGGATCGCGTCCAGCTCCTTTACGATCGCCTGCATCTCCTCCTTCGTCAGGATGCCCTGCTTGCCGAGCATGCAGACATGGGCGATGCTTCCCTCAATATCCTGCCTGAAAAACTTCTGATCAAAAGAGATGGAGGCGTTGAAATTGTAGACCAGCTGATCCGTCTCCTTTGTGAATCTTCCTCCCCATAACTGTGCCATAATATAATATCCTTTCCCAGTGTGAACATCACACTGTTTCGCTTTCCTTTCTATCCTGTCATGTCTGCGGATTTCTCCGCGCTTCACTCTCCCGCTTTGAGAAAACACAGCCGCAATAATCCTGTCGGTAGAGCCCGTACTGCGCCGACAGCTCAATGGACCGCTTGTATCCGTCCCGCTTTTTAAAGTCAGACGGGAGGAACGCCGCACCGCCGCACTCTGCCGCCATCTGCTCCCCGATCTCGTTTAAAACCTCCGCATTCTTCAGCGGGCTGATGGTGAGCGTCGTGGTAAAATAATCCGCGCCGCGCGCCGCGGCAAGCTTCGCCGTCTCGGACAGACGCAATTCAAAGCATTTCCGGCACCGCGCGCCGCCCTCCGGAATCTGTTCCAGTCCGCGGACGGCCTCAAAGAACCGCTCCGGCTCATAACGCCCCTCCGCAAACGAGACCGGATGCTCTGCGGGAAGCTCCGCGATCAGCCGCCGCTGCTCCGACACCCTGTGCCGATACTCCGCCTCATCCGTGATATTCGGATTGTAATAAAACACGGTGACGGAAAAATATCGGGACAGGTACTCCAGCACATAACTGCTGCAGGGTGCGCAGCAGCTGTGAAGGAGAAGCGTCGGAACCTTCCCCTGCCCTTCGATCTCTGCAATTGTGCGATCCAGATCCTTCTGATAATTCCGCTTCATACCTCTTTGCTCTGTCTCCTCAGCCCGGAGGCGGTGTCTCCCGCATCCAGCATTTTGCATGTTCAGTCTATTATACATTTTTCCCTGTGCGGACACAAGGATTTTATCACATCCCGTTTTCATGTTTTTCTCTGCATTCCCCCGACCGCGCAGTCACATCGGCAATTTCTTCATATTATAAATTATACTACCAAAAAGGAGACAGGATCATGAATACTGTATTTTCAGTCCGTCATGTGAATTTTGCCTACCACACCATGCAGGGCGAAACTCCTGCTTTATCGGATATCACCTTTGATGTAAATCAGGGAGAATTCTTCGCGATCGTCGGCCCCTCCGGCTGCGGGAAGTCCACACTCTTAAACCTGCTGTCCGGCATGCTTCGGCAGGAATCCGGAAGCATCCTCCTGAACGGGGAGCCGCTGACTGCGGCAAGCCGCCTCTCCATCGGCTATATGCTGCAGCAGGACTACCTTCTGGAATGGCGGAGCATCCTGAAAAATGTCCTCCTCGGCTTGGAGATCCGAGGAGAGGTAAACGCCGAATCCATCGCTTATGCAAAAGACCTGCTGCGGCAGTACGGCCTTGAAAAATTTGTCAATGCCCGTCCCAGCCAGCTCTCCGGAGGTATGCGCCAGCGGGCGGCTCTTGTGCGGACACTCGTCTTAAAGCCGAAGCTCCTGCTTCTGGATGAACCGTTTTTCGCCCTGGATTATCAGACAAGGCTTACCGTCGGAAACGATATCGGAGACATCATCCGCAAACAGAAAAAAGCCGCCATCCTGGTGACACACGACCTCTCCGAGGCCGTCAGCCTTGCGGACCGGGTTGTTATTTTGAGCAGCCGTCCGGGCAGGATCCGGTCGATCGTCCCCATCCGCCTCCCGGAAGAACTCACGCCGATGGAGCGGCGCAATCACCCGGCTTTCCGGGAGCATTTCAATGAAATCTGGGACAAAATGAATCAAACAGACGATTCCGGAGGGAGTGCCTCATGAACGATTTTCCAAGTACGCAGGAACAGTTTTTCCGGGGACAGAAGCGCCACCGGAGACGGGTTCTGTTTTTCCGGATCCTTGTCATCGCCGCCTTTCTTCTGCTCTGGGAGACGGCTGCACACTTCGGCTGGATCGACGACTTTATTTTCAGCAGCCCTTCCCGCCTGTTTTTCTGTCTGATCGATCTGGCAGAAAGCGGCGCGATAGGGCTGCACATCCGCGTCACCCTTCTGGAAACCATCGTGAGCTTCCTTCTGGTATCGGGCATCACGGTTCTGGCTGCCGTCCTGCTGTGGTCCGACAAATCCGTCTCGGAAACCTTTGAGCCCTATCTGGTGGTTCTGAACAGCCTGCCGAAATCCGCGCTTGCGCCGCTGCTCATCGTCTGGCTCGGCGCGAACTATCGAACCATCATCGTCACAGGGATGTCCGTAGCCATATTCGGATCCATCCTGAACCTCTATCAGGGGTTTCTGCCCGTGGATCCGGACCGCATCTGCCTCATCGAAACGCTGGGCGGGAACCGTAAAAATGTCCTCACAAAGGTTATCCTTCCGGCCAACCTTCCCAATCTCCTCTCCATCATGAAGGTGAATGTGGGGCTTTGTCTGGTCGGCGTCGTCATCGGGGAATTCATCTCCTCCCGCGCCGGACTCGGCTATATGATCATCTACGGCAGTCAGGTATTCAAGCTGGATTGGGCCATTCTGGGGATTGTGATCCTCTGTCTCATCGCCATGGCGCTGTATCAGGCGATCGCCCTGATTGAGAAATGGTATCTGCGCAGAATATCCGGCTGAAAGAAAAAGAGCGGCAAGAGTATGAAAACTCCTGCCGCTTCCTGCTTTGACAATCCCATTACTCAACGAGTCCGGTCGCCTTCAGCACTTCCTCCACCCGCTTCACGGGAATGATCTCCAGCTCGTTTTTGACCTCATCCGCCACATCCTCAAGGGCATCCGTATTTTCATACGGGATAAAGACCCGCTTGATGCCTGCGCGCTGCGCCGCCATCAGCTTTTCCGGAAGGCCGCCGATCGGCATCACGCCGCCGCGGAGAGAAATCTCGCCGGTCATGGCCACATCCGTCGGAACGGATTTTTTCAACGCCAATGAGACAAGGGCTGTCGTGATGGTAACGCCCGCGGAGGGCCCGTCCTTCGGAACCGCTCCCGCCGGGACATGCACATGCAGGTTCTGCTTCTCCCACCGCTTCGTCTCCCGCGGGAACATGGAACGCACCAGCGTCAGCGCGATCTGAACCGACTCCTTCATCACATCGCCCAACTGTCCAGTCACATTGATCTTGCCGCTTCCCTCCGAGACAGAAGACTCGATGAAAAGGATCTCACCGCCCGCCCGTGTCCATGCCAGACCGGTCACAACGCCCGGCTGCGCCTTCTTCATGCGCCGGTCATGGCGGATGCCGTGTCCGTCAAGAAATTCGGGAACCTTCTTTATGCCCACCGTGATGCTCTTTCGATCCCCGCGGTAGAGCATGACCGCCGCATGCCGACAGAGAACATCCAGTTGTTTTTTCAGGCCGCGGACACCGGACTCTGCTGTGTACTCTGCGATAATCCTGTGTATCGCCTCATCCGTCACCTTCAGGGAAGACTTTTTGATTCCCATACTCTCCATCGCCTTCGGAAGCAGGTGCTTTCTGGCGATGTGAAACTTCTCCGTCTCCGTATAGCCGGGGAACTGAATGACCTCCATCCGGTTTAACAGCGGCTCCGGAATCGTGTCCGTGGCGTTTGCCGTGCAGACAAAGAGCACATCGGAGAGGTCATAGGGTACGTTCATGTAGTGATCCGTAAAGCTGAAATTCTGCTCCGGATCCAGAACCTCCAGAAGCGCGCTCGCCGGATCGCCGTTGTATTCCCGCGCCAGCTTATCCACCTCGTCCAGCACAATGACCGGATTGGACGCGCCGCTGCGTTTCACGCCCTCCATGATCCGTCCCGGCATCGCGCCGATATAGGTCCTGCGGTGGCCGCGAATCTCCGCCTCATCCCGGATGCCGCCCAGACTGATGCGGACATACTCCCGGTGCAGAGACCGGGCAATGCTCTGGCCGATACTGGTTTTGCCCGTGCCGGGCGCGCCCACAAACAGCAGGATCGACCCGGACTGTTTGTTCTTCAGCGCCATGACCGCAATCTGCTGGATGATACGCTCCTTCACCTTCTCCAGTCCGTAATGATCCTCATTTAAGACTGCCTCGGCCTCCGTCAGATCAATCGCCTGCGGCTCGGCCTTCTTCCACTTCATAGAAGATACAAAATCCAGATAGTCGTAGAGCATCCCGTACTCGTGGCTGTCCTTCCCCTCCTGCTTCATGCGGTTCAAGACCTTCTCGGCCTCAGCCCGCGCCTCCGGATTCATCCCGGATTCCTCTATCTTCTTCTCAAACTTCCGCACATCAGAGATATTCTCCGGATGCATCTCGTCCAGTTCCTTCTGCAAAAAGGAAATTTGCTTTTTCAGCGCAGCCTCCCGGTACGCTTTCTCATGGGCCTCCTGCTGTGCGTTCGCCGCCTCACCGCTGACCTTGACCAGCTCGATAAACTCGAGAACCGTATTCCGGATCATCTCGGCCTGCGCCCGTTGGGAATCTATATCGACATAGGCATACTTATCCTCCGGTGAAAGGTTCATATGTCCGGAAATCGCACAGATGATCTCCTGCAGAGAATGCCAGTGCTGGATAAGCGGCCGCGCCACAACGCCCCACTGGAACAGCTGGACCATCTGCAGCAGCTTCTCGCGGGTCTCCCTGTAAATCTGTTTGCGATACTCCTCGTCCAGATCCTCCACCTGCGGGGAAACCGCGGCGGAGGCCGTGATTCTCCCATCCTCCATCGAAATATCGGTGAGCTCGACCCGGTTCACCACACGGATGCTGACATTGCCCTCATCATCTGTGTTCTGAACCTTCCCGACGAGTCCCTTCTCATAAAAATCCTCCGGCGACAGCTCCGATTTCTGCTTGTTATCCTTCTGAATCAGAAACAGCACATCCTCGCCCTCAGAAAAATCCCGTTCAGCTATGGAGGCGATCACATCCCGTTTAAAGTAGAAGTTTACCCCCGGCAAAAGCAACATATCATAAGTAGGTAAAACGATCATATCTGTCCTCCTGATTATTAGCAATCTATCCGTTTGAGTGCTGGTAACCGTATCATATACTAC
>JAJQBM010000262.1 GCA_021203285.1 Clostridiales bacterium
ATTCACAGTAATGCACAAAACATTTGTTCCGAAATTGTTCGCCAAAGAACGCATTTTTTTCACCTTTTTCTGTGGATAATGTGAATAACTTTGTTTATAAGTCCAAAAAATGGCGAAAAATCTAAAAACTCGAATGTGGAAAACTTTTTGAACCAAAAATTATTTTGTGAAATATTTTTTCTTGCTTTTTGCGGCCTTGTATATATTGCCGGTATTTTACCGGTCGAAAAATAACCCTTGACATCAAAATTGATTCAATTTGCAGATTTTTTTTCGGAAATACCCTTTACTTTTTTGGGTGTTTTGTCTTAAAATAGGAGCAAATGACGACAGGGGGCAGCGATGCCGATAGGGGGAGGCGCTGATAATGATTTCGAATCAGATTTTACAGACAACAATAGACGGATTGAAAAATATCACCCGGATTGATTTGTGCGTGATTGATTCAGAGGGAAAGATTCTTGCGAGTACATTTGCGGAGGCGGATCGGTTTATCGAATCGGCGGTTGCCTTTGAGGATTCCCTCGCGGACAGTCAGGTGGTTTCGGGGTGCCAGTTCTTCAAGGTGCTTGATGAGCACCAGGTGGAGTATGTCCTTCTGGCCTACGGCGACAGCAATGACGTTTATATGGTCGGCAAGATCGCCGCGTTTCAGATTCAGAATCTTTTGATCGCATATAAGGAGCGCTTTGATAAGGATAATTTTATCAAGAATCTGCTGCTCGACAATCTCCTGCTGGTAGATATTTACAACCGTGCCAAAAAGCTTCATATTGAAACCGATGCGAGAAGAGTGGTATATATTATAGAGACAGACCATGACAAGGACGGCAATGAGCTGGATCGTGTCCGCAGCATCTTTGAGGGCAAGGTTCAGGATTTTGTCACGGCGGTGGATGAGCGACACATCATCGTTGTCAAGGAGGTCGGCGACGCGGATTCCCTTGAGGAGCTCAACAAGACCGCGGAGGTGATATACGGCCTTTTCAAGGGCGATCCTTCAGTCCATGTTGCGTTCGGCACGGTGGTCAATGAGATCAAGGAGGTTTCCCGCTCGTACAAGGAGGCGCGGATGGCGCTGGATGTCGGCAAGATCTTCTTTGAGGATCGCAACATCGTCGCCTACGCCACACTGGGCATCGGGCGTTTGATCTACCAGCTTCCGATTCCGCTGTGCAAGATGTTTATCAAGGAGACCTTCGAGGGGAAGTCTCCCGATGAGCTTGATGACGAGACACTGACCACGATCAACAAGTTTTTCGAGAACAGCCTGAATATCTCCGAGACATCGCGGCAGCTTTACATCCACCGCAACACGCTGGTGTACAGGCTGGATAAGCTTCAGAAGAGCACGGGTCTGGATCTGCGGGTCTTTGAGGATGCGATCACGTTTAAGATCGCGCTGATGGTCGTCAAGTACATGAAGTATATGGAGAAGATGGATTATTAAGCAGCAGTTCAGCCGGGAGAGCATGTGCGCTGAACAGTGGTATTTTGGAACATGCGATATTTTATGAGGGCAGGATGTTGTGCGCGAGTGCCCCTTTTCTATTATCACAAATACAGGAGGATAATCAGAGTGATTACGTTAAAAAATGTCAGCAAAGCCTACATTGAAGGCATCCCTGCCTTAGACAGTGTGAACATACATATCGATCCGGGCGAATTTGTCTTTGTCGTGGGCGACAGCGGTTCCGGAAAATCCACGCTGATCCGGTTGCTTTTGAAGGAGCTTGAACCCACCAGCGGGACGATTGTTATTAATAAGAAAAACCTGAGTAAGGTTTCCCGGAAGCAGGTTCCGTATTTCCGCAGGAATATCGGCTGTGTATTTCAGGATTTCCGTCTGCTGAAGGATAAGAATGTCTATGACAATGTCGCCTTCGCCCAGAGGGCGATTTCCGCGTCGAACCGCTCGATCAAGAAAAAGGTGCCGAAGGTTCTGTCTGAGGTGGGACTGGCGGCAAAGTATAAGTCCAAACCGAACCAGCTCTCCGGCGGAGAGCAGCAGCGTGTGGCGATTGCCCGCGCGCTGGTCAATCAGCCGAAGATTCTTCTTGCGGATGAGCCGACAGGAAATCTGGATCCGGGAAACGCATGGGAGATCATGAAGCTTATGGAGGAGATCAACAAAAACGGCACGACGGTTCTGGTGGTAAGCCACAATATGGAGATTGTCTCACAGATGAACAAGCGCGTGATCACGCTGCAACAGGGTCATGTGGTAAGCGATACACAGATGGGCGGTGAAATGATATGAAATTCAGTACAATCGGTTATACATTCAAAGAGGGGATCCGCAATGTCTGGATCAATAAGATTTTTTCCATTGCATCCATCGCGACGATGGCAGCCTGCATTTTCCTCTTCGGCATTTTCTACTCGATTCTGGTCAACTTTCAGAGTGTGATGAATGACGTACAGTCCGATGTGGCAATCACGGTCTTTTTCGACGAGGGGACGACGCAGGAGCGCATCGACCAGATCGGCATGGAGATCACATCCCGGTCGGAGGTCTCCCACTTCAATTTTATCTCCGCTGACCAGGCGTGGGAGGAGTACAAGGAGATCTATTTTGAGGGAAACGAGGAGCTGGCGACGGCCTTCGGTTCGGAGAACCCGCTGGCCAATGAGGCATCCTACGAGATCTATATGGAGGATCTCTCCCAGCAGCAGGTTCTGGCGGAGTATATGGAGAGTCTGGACGCGGTCCGGGAGGTCCACCAGTCTGAGACGGTAGCAAATACCCTCTCGGATGCCAACAAGCTGATCGGCGTGATCTCGGTGGCGATTATTGTGATTCTGATCTGTGTTGCGGTGTTTTTGATCAGCAACACGGTCCGGACCGGTATTACGGTGCGCAAGGAGGAGATCGGCATCATGAAGATGATCGGCGCGACGGATTATTTTGTGCGGGTGCCGTTCGTCGTGGAGGGCGTGCTGATCGGCGCGGTCGGCGCGATCATTCCGTTGGCGATCCTGTATGTCGGGTACGGCAGGGTGATCAGCTATGTGGCGGATCGGTTCGGGTTCCTGAGCAATATGATAAACTTTGTCTCGGCGAGAAGCGTGTTTACGATTTTGCTGCCGGTGGGCCTGATTCTCGGAATCGGCATCGGCTATATCGGAAGCCGTGTCACGGTGCATCGGCATATACAGGTGTAAGAGAAAACCGTGTGTTTTGCAGAATGTCGCGGCAAAATGGTCTGATATCTGTCTGCCCGGCATAAACTGTCAGGATGAGAAAGGTTTTATGACCGGCGGCTGCGGAGATATCGTCCGGCTGCGAGGAATAATGAAGAGAAGATGAGAGAAGATAAGACTGAGGGAAACATGGAGTTCCCGGCCGAAAGTGATCGGACAGATAACGTTTTACAGGAAAAAAGGGAAAAGAGAGCAGAAAAGAAAAACCGGGGATTTGCGAAGGGATTTCTGGCAGGTGTGATCGTGGCGGTAGTAGTGACCGCCGGGGTCTTTGCCGTGATGACGAGAGTGGGAACCGGATTGGTTGCCCTGTCCTCCTATGAGCAGGTGCTGGACACCGAGACGGTTGAAAAGATTGAAACGCTGGCGGCTTACATCCAGAGCACCTACTATGAGGATGTAGATATCGAGGATCTGCGGGAAGGGTTGTACGAAGGACTGTTTGCGAATCTGGACGCCTACTCCCAATACTACACCGCGGAGGAGTATGAGGACCTGCTGGAGAGCTCGCTCGAGGGAACCTACTGCGGAATCGGCGCCAGTCTGCAGCAGGATGCTGAGACGATGCAGGTCACGGTTGTCCGCGTGTATGACGGGTCGCCGGCTCGGGAAGCCGGACTTATGGCCGGCGATGTGATCTATATGGTGGACGATTACGAGGTGACCTCCATGGAGCTGTCGGAGCTGGTCACTCATATCCGGGGAGAGGAGAACACGACAGTTCATCTGGTTACATACCGCAATGGGGAGGAGCTGGAGTACGACATCACGCGGAAAAATCTGACCTTCCCCACGGTGACCAGCGATATGCTGGACGACTCGGTGGGATACATTGCAGTTTCCGAGTTTACGGAGGCGACGACCGAGCAGTTTGAGACGGCGCTGGCTGACCTTCAGGAGGCGGGGATGGAAGCTCTCATCGTGGATTTACGCTCCAATCCGGGCGGTGTTTTGACGACTGCCTGCGATATGCTGGATCTGATTCTTCCGGAGGGCCTGATCCTTTACACGGAGGACAGGGACGGAAACCGGGAGGAATATATGACGACAGACGCCACCTCGCTGGATCTGCCTCTGGTGGTTCTGGTCGATGAAAACAGCGCGAGTGCGTCGGAGATTTTTGCCGGTGCCATTCAGGATCGGGATGCCGGTACGATTGTAGGCACGACGACATACGGAAAGGGCGTTGTCCAGTCGGTTCGCTCCTTAAGCGACGGGAGCGCGTTCAAGGTGACGACGCACAAATATTACACGCCGGGCGGCACCTGCATTCAGGATATCGGGATCACGCCGGATGTGGAGATCGAATATGAATTTTTGGGCAGCGCGGACGATGAGTACAGCTATGATCTGGATAACCAGATTCAGAAGGCGCTGGAGATTTTGGAATAAGAACTGTCTTGGAGGACGATGTGAAGAGGAAAAACAGAGATGAGTGCCTTTCAAACTTAATACGGGATTATGAGGAAATGCACATCGCCGAGACCTGCGAGCAGATGATCCGGCTGGTGGTGCCGCAGCTTCGGCAGTTGAGGGATGACATGACAGATCTGTACGACCGGCAGGTCATGCAGTATATCACCTCCAGAGTAAAGACGCCGGAGAGCATTCTGAATAAGCTGATCCGCAAGCGGCGGAGCCAGACGATGGAGAAGGCCGTGGAGACCTTCCATGATCTGGCGGGGATTCGTGTGGTCTGCACTTTCCAGGATGATGTCTACCGGACGGTTTGGGAGATTCGGAAGCTGTCGGCCCTGCGCGTGGTCAAGGTGAAGGATTACATCGCGCATCCGAAGCCGACGGGATACCGCAGTATACATATCATTGCGGAGGTTCCGGCCTGTGAAAGTGACATTCTTCTGGAGATTCAGGTCTGCTCCGCGGCGATGAATTACTGGGCGATGCTGGATCACCAGCTCAGCTACAAAAACAGCCGGGTTGATCCGGAGAAGGTCGAGAAGATCGAGCAGGAGCTGAAGTCCTATGCCTACGACATCGCCAATATTGACAAGAAGTTTTTAAAGATCCGGAAAGCGATCGAGAAGCTGTGATTTGATCACGCATATCGCACAGTGGGAGAGAGGAATGGAATATCAGTGTTTTGACAACCGGGAACTGTCGTGGCTGAAATTTAATACCAGAGTGTTGGAGGAGGCGGAGGACACGGCAAATCCGTTTTGCGAGCGGCTTTCGTTTGCCTCCATTTTTCAGAGTAATCTGGATGAGTTTTTCGGCGTCCGCGTCGGCTCGCTCTATGACCTGATGCTTGTGTCCGGGGAGATTCGGGACAACAAGACCAATATGACCTGTCAGGAACAGCTTTACGTCGTTTTCGATCAGGTGCGGCTTTTGACGCAGCGGAAGGACGCCGTTTACGCCGCTCTGGACAGAGGATTGGAGGAGCGGGGGATCGACATTGCCCGCTACGGGGAGATGGACGCGCAGGATACGGAGTTTCTGGACGCCTACTTTGAACATGAGGTGCATCCGCTTCTGGCGCCGCAGGTGGTCGGGCGAAAGCAGCCGTTCCCGTTTCTGAGCAACAAAGCAATTTACGCGGTCGTGATTCTCGGCGCGAAGAAAAATGTGAAAAGTGGGAAGAACACAAAGGGCGCTAAAAATGACAAAACCGGAAAGGGAGAGAAGCTGGGGATTATTCCGTGCAGTATCGATGTGCTGCCGCGTCTGGTTCGTATGCCCCAGCATCCGAACCTGTATATGCTGATGGAGGAGCTGATTCTCCACTATGTTGCACAGATTTTTACGCATTTTGAGGTCAAAAGCAAATCGCTGATCCGTGTCCTGCGGAACGCCGATATCGATCCGGACGAGGAAATGTACGATGACGACATGGATTTCCGCCAGGTGATGGAGCAGCTAGTCAGCAGGCGGCGGAGACTTTGCCCGATCAAGCTGGAGTATTCCCACGAGATGGACGACTCTGTCATCGCTCTTCTCTGCAAATATCTGAAATTGAAAAAGAATTATGTGTTCCGCTCGACTTTCCCGCTTGATGTGTCCTTTTTCTCGCAGCTTCGCGATGTGCTCCGCGGCGAGAAGGAGCTGTTTTATCCGAAGTATACGCCGCAGCTCCCGGAGGAATACGACAGACGGCGCACGATGACGGAAATGATCGAGGAGAAGGACCGTTTCCTGTTTTTCCCGTATGAGAGCATCGACCCGTTTTTGAAGCTGCTGATGGAGGCGGCGACGGATCCGGAGGTGGTTTCCGTGAAGATGACACTGTACCGCGTGGCCAACGACAGCAAGGTTGTGGAGGCGCTGATCCGTGCGGCGGAGAACGGGAAGCAGGTGGACGTCCTGGTGGAGCTTCGCGCGCGGTTTGACGAGGAGAATAACATCGAATGGTCCCGGCGGCTGGAGGATGCCGGCTGCTCGGTGCTCTACGGGCTTGATCAGCTAAAGGTTCACTCCAAGCTCTGCCTGATTACCCGGAAAAAGGATGACCGCATCTCCTGTATTACCCAGATCGGCACCGGCAATTATAATGAGAAGACCTCCCGCATGTACACGGATTTTTCCCTAATGACGGCACATCAGGGCATCGGCGAGGAGGCGAATGAGGTGTTCACCCGGATGTATCTGGGCGAGGCCATGGAAGAGACGAAATACTTCATGGTGGCGCCGAAGTGCCTGCGCAGCAAAATTCTGGACAAGATGGACATCCAGATCGCGCGTGCGCGAAACGGGCAGTCCGCCTATGTGGGCGCGAAGATGAATTCCCTGACGGATAAGGTGATCATCGAGAAGCTGATCGAGGCATCCAGTGCCGGGGTGCGGATCGAGCTGGTGGTTCGCGGAGCCTGCTGCCTCATCGCCGGGGTGCCGGGGAAGACGGAGAATGTCGCCATCCGCAGTATCGTCGGGCGGTATCTGGAGCACTCGCGGATTTATCTTTTCGGCGAGGAGGATCCGGAGGTCTATATCGTCTCCGCGGATTTCATGACACGGAATACGACTCGCCGCGTGGAGGTGGCGACGCCGGTCTTCGATGAGGAGATCAAAGGGCGCGTGATCCGCATTTTCCGCGTGCTGATGGCGGACAATGTCAAGGCCAGAATGCAGTTGGCCGACGGGACATACACACATGTGAAAAGCGGGGAGGAGCCGCTGAACGCGCAGGAGTATTTTATGGAGGCGGGGAACCGCTAAAGAGGGTTTTTTAACATATGACGATACAGACGGAAGATCGGCGCGAGATTACGGAGGCGCAGGAGCGGGAGCATCGGGAGCTCGCGGAGAAGATCATGGTTTTTGCCAGAGATCAGATCATGGTTTCGCTGCGCTTTCTGGACCGTGCGCTGTTTCGGATGCCGATGATCCCGACGGACACGGTTTTTTCCTACGGCGTGAACGGGCGGGAGATTTTTTTTAATACGGACTATGTGCTCTGCTCCTTTCGGGAGGAGCCGAACCGCTGCACGCGGGCGTTTCTGCACATGATCCTGCACTATGTGTTCAGCCATCCGTTTCAGTATGAAAAGTTGGACCGGGTGTGCTGGGATCTGGCCTGCGATATCGCGGTGGAGAAAACGATTCTGGATCTCGGACTGGCGGATGTGAGACTGGCGGACGACGATGCGCTCCGGAGGACGGTAAAAAAGCTGGAGTCCTATGTGCCGGTTCTGACGGCGGAGAAGATTTACCGCTTTCTGCTGGACAATCCGGAGGCGATCGGGGTATTTGAGGAATCGGCCGGGATGTTTGAGCGGGATGACCATCTGCACTGGATTCCGAAGCGGGAGACGGATGCCGGGGAGCGGACGGGGGATACCTACACGACGGACACACGGACGGCCATGATCGGCTGCCATGAGGCGGATACCGGCGAGGAGGGCGACCAGGCGGAGGACATCGACGAGGCGCTCGTGGGACAGACCCGGGATGAATGGGCGGATGTCAGCCAGCATGCCAAAACGGACCTCGAGACCTTTTCGAAGGAGTAGGGCTTCGGTGCCGGCAGTCTTTTGCAGAATCTGAAGGAGACGCTGCGTGAAAAGCACGACTACGGGGCTTTCCTGAAAAAGTTCGCCGTTCTCGGCGAGGAGATGCACATCAACGACGACGAGTTTGACTACATTTATTACACCTACGGCCTGCAGCTCTACGAGAACATGCCCCTTGTGGAACCGCTGGAGTACCGGGAAAACCGGCGGATCCGCGAGTTTGTCATTGCGCTGGACACGTCCGGCTCCTGTCAGGGTTCGACGGTGGAGAAGTTTCTGCGGAAGACCTATGACATTCTGAAGAACACAGAGAGCTATTTCAAGCGGGTGAATATTCACATCATTCAGTGTGATTCTAAGATACAGCAGGATGTGAAGGTGACGACGGACGAGGAGTTTGACGCCTACATGGAGGATGTACAGCTCTCCGGCTTCGGCGGGACGGATTTCCGGCCGATTTTCGCCTATGTGGACGACCTGATCGCGCGGCATGAGTTCCACAACCTGCGGGGACTGATTTATTTTACCGACGGCAAAGGGACATTTCCGGAGCGCGCGCCGGATTATGAGACGGCGTTTGTGTTTCTCGAGGAGGGCTTTGAAATTCCGGATGCGCCGCCGTGGGCGATACGGCTTGTACTGCGTGAGGAGGAGTTATGAATATACAGGAAGCGAAACAGCAGATTGAAAAAACAGTGACGATTTATCTGGCGAAGGATTCCTACGGGAACTACCGCATCCCCCTGCAGCGGCAGCGGCCGGTTTTCCTGCTCGGCGCGCCGGGCATCGGCAAGACGGCGGTCATGGAGCAGGTGGCGCAGGAGATGGGGCTGGCGCTGGTGTCGTATTCCATGATGCACCATACGCGGCAGAGTGCCCTCGGGCTTCCTTTTATCAGCCACAAGAATTACGACGGGAACGAGTTCAATGTCTCGGAGTATACGATGAGTGAGATCATTGCCTCGGTCTATGAGATGATGAAGAAATCCGGCAAAAAGGAGGGCATCCTTTTTCTGGATGAGATCAACTGTGTGTCCGAGACGCTGGCGCCCTCCACGCTGCAGTTTCTGCAGTTTAAAACCTTCGGAAAGCACCGTGTGCCGGACGGGTGGGTCATCGCCACGGCGAGCAACCCGCCCCAGTACAACCGGTCGGTCCGTGAGTTTGATGTCGTGACGCTGGATCGCCTGAAGGTGATCGAGGTGGAGGCGGACTACGGCGCGTGGCGCAGCTATGCGGTGAATAAAGGGCTGCACGGCGCGGTTCTGACCTATCTGGACATCAAAAAGAACGATTTTTATGTGATTGAAAATACAGTGGACGGGAAGTCCTATGTGACCGCCCGCGGGTGGGAGGATCTCTCTTTATGAAGAAAACGATTACCCGGTGGACGAGACGCTGATCGCGCAGTACCTGCGGAACAAGCGGATCTGCCGGGAGTTTGCCGCCTACTATGACCTGTATCGGAAATATAAGCAGGATTATCGGGTGCAGCAGATTCTGGCGGGGCAGGCGGACGCGGATATCCGTGACCGCGCGAAAAAAGCGGGCTTTGACGAGCGCCTCTCCCTGATCAGCCTGCTGCTCGGCGCCATCCAGATGGAGATCCGGGAGAACGTGGAGCAGGAGGACGCCCTGCGGAAGCTCCATCGGACCCTGCAGGATCTGAAAAAGACGCTGGGCGATCTGGAGCAGTGGGATCAGAACACGGTGCTGGATATTCTCCGCGCGAACTGGGAATCCCTTCAGGCAATGCTGGAGCGGGAGGACGCGGCGGATTCCATTTCCGTGACAGAGAAGCGGGAATATCAGATGGTGATCGAGACGCTGCGGCAGGATGTCCGAGCCATCCATATGGCGGGTACCTTCCGCCCGCAGGACGCCTTCGCCGTGATCCGGGAGCGCTTCGAGGGGGGAGGTTTCCGGAATGCGGTCCGACCGGGAGGAGATCGGCGGACAATTGTCGAACCTTTTCCGGTTCGTGGAGAAAATGTTCGGGGCGGGCAATGAGATGCTGGTGCTCGTGACTGATCTGACCGTGAACCGCGACAGCGCGACCTTCATCAGCCGCTGCGGATGTAAGGAGTACGAGAAATATAATAAGAAGTTTCAGATCTATGAACGGCAGCAGGAGATCGAGGATGCGGTGGAAAAATTATCATTATAAAGTGACAGATGAAGGCGTTGCGATTACAAAATACGCGCCGGAGAATCCGCAGGAGGAATCCGTGATCGCGATCCCTTCTCACATTGACGGGCTGCCGGTGACGGAGATCGGAGCCGAGGCGTTCACGGAAAACGGCGCGTTTTTGTCTGAAATTGAGGTTCCCTCTACGGTGCGGCGCATCGGAGAGGGAGCTTTTAAGCTGTGCATGAGCCTTTCGTGTCTCATTCTCCATGACGGTTTGGAGGAGATCGGGGAGGATGCGCTGTACCTGACGCCGCTGGGTGAGGTGACGCTTCCGGATACGGTGCAGCTGATCGGCGCGCCGTGGGAGCTCAGCGTGATCTTATTTTCTGTCTCGGAGCATCACCCATATTTTTATACGGACGGCGTCTGCCTGTATCAAAATCATGGCGGGGAGAAGGAGCTGCTGGTTGCCTGTCAGCAGACATGCCCGGCAGAGTATCGGGTGGTGGACGGAACGACTGTCATCGGGGAGGGTTCGTTCGCGGGGAGCAATACGCTGGAGCGGATTGTGCTTTCGGATACCTTGCGTGTGATCGGCGAGAATGCCTTCAGCCACTGCATCCGCTTGTGGGAGATCCATCTTCCCGCTGCGGTGGAGTCGATCGGGCGGGGCGCCCTCTCCGACACCTTCGGGTGGAGTGAGACGCTGGTCGGTCTGGAGAAAATCACGGTGGACGGGAGAAATCTGCATTTTACGGCGGACGGGAATGCTCTGTACGAGATTGGAGAAGATAAAACCAGATATATCGTGAAATATTTCGGATTAGGGCTCTCATGGGAGATCCCGGAGGATGTGAGCCGGAATCTTCCGGAGGCATTTCGGCGGGCAGGGTTTCGCTGCTGCCGGATTCCGAAGTCGGTGAAGGATGTGGGGAGGGATGCCTTCCGGGAGTGTGCCCGTCTGGAGGAGCTGGAGCTTGCGGAGTCCGGGGTGCGCCTCTATGTGCCGCGGGAACCGGTGTACCGGAAGGATGAGATCACGGCGCTGCTTTTTTCGGAGGAGCGGGAGTCGCGGGACAGGCAGGGGCTCGGGGAGCTTCCGGAGAAATGGAAGGATTTTGCCGCGTATCACCCGAAAACGGAGAGGCCGCCAAGGCGCTCCCTCGAGGGATATGTCTATGATTACCGGGGGTATGACGCGCTTTTTCCCACCTACCGAAGTCTGCGGGAGCGGTGCGGGATGGCCTGCTGCCGCCTGATGAACCCGGTACTTCTGGAGGAGGACGAGTTTCATGCGTACCGTGCGTTTCTCGAGGAGAATCTGACTGACATCCTGCGTGATGTCTCCGAGACGCAGGATATGGACCGGTTGGCGGCGCTGGCGGAGCTCGGATTGTTCACAGAGGACAACATCGGGGAATGTCTGGATGTCTTTGCACAGAGTGGTCGTGCGAAATGTACCGGTTTTCTCTTGAATTATAAGAGGGAACATCTGGGAGAGCACGATTTTGCAGCGGTAAAGAATAAAAACTTTTCGCACTAAAATTATTATTATTTCCCACAC
>JAJQBM010000143.1 GCA_021203285.1 Clostridiales bacterium
CAATCGCTATGGATTTTTTAGGTGTTCAACTTCATTTTACAATCGACCATTTTTTATTTTTAACGTGCTGCGCCGTTAAAATCTTATGAGTGTCAGATCAGCTCCACCTGATCCAAACGGAATGTAAGTTCATTGCCGATCCGAAGCGGGTTTTTGGATGTCGCCGGATCCAGCTTGATATCAATAAAGCTCGTAAACTCTGACAATGCATCTCTCCAGAGATACTTGTGGAATACCTCGCCTTCCACGCCCTCCAGCGGATACTCGTCATCCGGCCACCACTCAAGTGTCTTCGGTGCATGGAGACGGACACGGGTGCCTTCCGGAATGCCGTCAAGCATCGGCAGCTCCATCATCTCCACATAACCGTTTTTCGCCGTTGAGGCGCCGTTCGAGGGAAGCTCCACGGTACACCGCGCCGCATCGGAGACGTTTCCGGAACACATGTCATACAGCCATGTCTCCAGATCCACCAGATATTTTCCGTCTTCGATCCGCTTCCGGATCACACGGCCGCATCCCACCAGGCAATCGCCGTGAGGCGTCTGCATGAAATGCAGGTTGCGGTGGTAGACCACCATCCCGTCGTCGCCCATCCAGTTGGTGACGACCCGGCAAAGCTGATTCCGGCAGGAATCGGAAAAGCACACCGCGCGGGGATTGCTCATCAGCTGAGACATATCATTTGCAAAGTGCCACTCAATACCGAAACGGGGCGCATTGTCATAGGGATTCGGGAAGGTAGCATTCCGGCGCTCCCGGTAGAGACGGGTCGGCCATAAAGGCTCCTCCTCCTTCACCGCAAACCATGACACCATATCCCACAGGCGCATGGCTCCCAGCGTCGTGTGGCACAGCTCCTCACCGATCTTTACATCCTCCCAGTACAGCGTGTCCGCGCCGCGGCGGAACTCATTATTCGACATGTCGATCATCCACTTATTCTGGGCTTCCGTATACCAGTGATCCTTGAAGGGTGGGATCTCATACCGTTCTCCGCGCGGACGATCATACATCACAGCGTCCAGACAATGCCGGTGTGTCGCGACGAGCTCGTCATTCTGGTTATAGATATCGCAATCTCTTTGGATATAACCCCATGCACGCGGGCCCTCATGTTCCTCATCATCCTTCAGCGTCTCAATCAGCTGCGGCCGCTTCTGGAAAGTGCGGAGCCGGTCGCCTACATAAATCTGCTTGTACTGGTAAAACTGACCGCCATAGTGGTTATTCAGCATGCGCGGGTCGACTGTTCCCCTTCCAGCAGCAGGTTGGCGTCCATCATGTCAAAACTGTCAACATACAGCGGATAGGCGATCCGCCCGCCCCAGCGGGACTTTTTCGCGTACTCCTCATCAGTCCAGATCGGGCTCTACGGGTCGGACCACATGTTGTAATTGACGATGCTCTCCTCATTTGCCACTGTCTTGTGCTGATCCTTCTGCCAGCCGTAGACGGCATCGCCGACCGCATTCACATAGTCAATGATTTTCTATTCTTCCGGAGTGTAGACTCCTCTTCTTGGCATCTTTGCTTCCCTCCTGTCGTTTTGATATTTTTATATGCGTTCCAGAAATTCTCCCCGGAACATCAGCTCATCACCGATTCCCAGCTTTGTCTCCGTGGAAGCTGCGTCAATCCGAACCCCCACATACTCCGGAAACGGTGCGTATGCCTCATCCCATGCGTACAATTTTACAACCTCACCGGTCGCCCCTGTCAGCGGATTGCCGCCCGGCCACCACTCGGGATGAACCCCGATGCGAACCTTCTCACCGACGCTAAAAGCTCTCTGCCCATAGGACTTTTGCTTTTTCTCTTCCAGCGGCCCGCGGGATTCCAGCTTCACGATAATCTTAGCCACCTCCGTTACATTGCCGCGGCACTGGTTGTCAAGCCAGATATCCAATACAGCATAGCCTATACCATCCTCCACATACTTATCGACCACCCTTCCGTGGCCAACCTGGCAATCCCCGATGGGAGTTCTTGTGATATGGCGGTAATCCACCGCGACGACCTCTGCGTCGTCTCCCATCCAGTTTGTCGCGCAGCGCACAAGCTGGGTGCGGGCGGAATCCCCGAAATGGAATGCTCTGGGGTTCCCCAGAATCCTCGCTCTGTCGCTGAGGATATGTCATTCCGCGGCATAATGCGTCACATTCGTGGCGGGATCCAGAATCACGCCGCCCTCGCCCTTTTCCCCTCGGAACACTCGCATGGGCGCTACGGGAATCTCCTCATGGGATGCATAATAAGCCATCATATCCATCGCCGTAGTCGGTCCGATGGTGATATCTGCCAGCCGTTCGCCCACCGTCACATCCTCGTAATATCGCTTCTCGGCTCCCCGAATCACCTCTTTTCGGATCACTTCATCGATATATGCCAGTTCTTCCTCGGAGTAAACGTGATCCTCAAAGGGAAGCGCGTCCGCAATCGCCTGCTTTGCCTCCGGGCGGATGATGATATCCAGCAGATGCTGATGACTGGATACCAGCTCCCCGTACTGGTTATACACATCGGAATTGCGCTCTACAAATCCGAAAGTACGGGGCTCGTCATCCCCTTCCATGGAGGAAATATCAGTCAGGGTAGGACGGTGCTGGTACACGCGAAATGTATCCCCAGGCCGCACCGGTTTGAGCTTCGTCCATGTACCGCCATAGAGGTTATGGTCGATAAATCCTCCTTCGGGTGCGATCGTGGACCAGTAAGAAAAAATATCCACTCGATCTGTGTACAGGGGCATAGCAATAATGCCGCCCCACTTTGTCTTTTTGGCGTACTCCTCCTCCGACCAGAGGGGGTTCCACGGGTCACCCCACTTGCAGGAGAGGATAATGGAATCCTTGGTCGCCTCTGAGCGGGCCGGATGCTCCATGTCGCCCTCGTATGCCGCGGCAGCCGTCTCGAACCGCTCCAGCATATCCTTTTCATATTCGTTGTAGTCAAAGCGTTTTGCCATAATTTTCGATCTGCCTTTCTCTACTCAAAATCCACCGATCTTCCCAGCTTTGAGGACTTCCGGCAGGCTTCCATCACCGCCAGCGTCCGCCGAACCTGCGGGACAGTCACCAGATAAGGCTCCCTCCCCGCGCGGGCCGCGATATAGTTTTCAAAGTAATACCGGTGGTCGGTGTGCACCTCCGGCAGCGGCGCTGTGATCAGCAGCCCGTCGGCCGGTTTGCCGAATGACCGGGTCGGACCTTCCGCACCCAACGGCTTGCTGCCCGGCGCCTGAGTCAGCAGATGATCCGTGGTCACACAGCAGCCCTCCGCATCGAATCCGTCGCAGTGGGCGGAGCCTTTGTCTCCCCCGATGAACCAGTGCCGGCTGAACCAGTCCGGCTGGTCAGAGAAGAAATAGGTTCCCAGCTCCAGCTCCACATTGACATTGTTTTCGAAATGGAACTGTATCTTGAAAAAGTCGTCGCACTCCTTCATGATCACGTTGCGGACATCGGCAAAAATGCTTTTCAGCTTCACCCCGTCCATCATCCACAGAATCTGGTCGATTAGGTGTACGCCCCAGTCGTAGAGCATCCCGCCGCCCTCATCCTTATAAATATGCCAGTCGTGCATATTGCCATTGTAGCCGTACAGGCTGGACTGGATGGTATAAACCTTTCCAACCTTCCCGGTATCGTAAATCTCCTTGATAATACGGAAATCCTTGTCAAAGCGCCTCTGCTGGTGAACGGTGAGATGTACGCCGTTCTCCTCCACTACCTGCATCATCTTGTCCAACTCCTGAACGCTCAGCGCCATGGGCTTCTCGCAGATGATATATTTCTTTGCTCTGGCACATTTGCAAACCACGCTGTGGTGCTGATTGTTATTGCAGCAGACAATCACGGTGTCGATGTCCGCCTCGGCCAGCATCGTGTCCACATCCGTATATGCGGCAACGCTTTCCGGAAGATCCTCTAGCTGCGCCGGGTTGATATCGCAGACAGCCATAACCCGGATCTCACCGAATGTTTCCATCATCCGGTAGTGCACATGACCCATGAAACCATAACCCACCAATCCCATCTTGATCATAGAATTGCTCCCTCCGCATTATTTCCTGTTTTAAATCACAAACTACTCCAGATATCGTTTGGACAGCCGCAGGGAATCCAGTACTTTCTCCATGGATCCCTCAAAGGCTTTGTCCTCCACCTCCACACAGGTATAGCCGTCAAAACCGATATCCGTCAGAGCCGATACATACCGCCCCCAGTCCACATCGCCCAGACCCGGCAGCTTCGGACTCATGAAATCCAACGGATAGGCCATGATGCCGCACTCCTCCAGTTTCTCCAGATAGAGCTTGATATCCTTATAGTGAACGTGGAATATTTTGTCCCGGAACTCATACAGCGGTTTGATGTAATCCACCATCTGCCAAATGAAGTGGCTCGGGTCATAATTGATGCCCAGATACTCGGACGGCAGAATCTCAAACACCTTGTGCCACAGCACCGGCGTAGTCATCAGGTTCTGTCCTCCCGGCCACTGATCCGACCCAAACAGCATGGGGCAGTTCTCAATGCCGACCCGGACTCCCTTTTCCTCCGCCAAAGCGATGATGGGCGGCCATATCTCCCGCACAAGCTCCAGATTTTCCTCTATGTTTTTATTCTGATCACGGCCGATGAATGTCGTGACCAGATTGACACCCAGCTTTGCGCTGGCACAGATGACTGTTTTTAAATGTGCCACCGCAACAGCCCTTTTCTCCAAATCTCCATCCATGGGATTCGGATAGTAGCTGAGAGAAGAAATCTCCACATTTCTCTCCTTTGCATAGGAAAGAATATGCTCCGCGTAACTGTCGTCGCTGATCACGCGTTCCACATCGATGTGTGAGACGCCCGCATACCGGCGCTCCGCCTTTCCGGCAGGCCAGCAGGCTACCTCCACACAGGCATAGCCCAGATCACAGGCGATATCCATCATTTCCTCATAAGTAGACTGATCTAAGATCGCGCTCACAAAACCAAGCTTCATCCCGCTCATTCTCCTTTCTTTGCCAGCACAACCTCTTTCCCGGTCTCATCAGATTTGTAGATCGTCTCCAGAATCTGCGTGACCACGTAAGCCTGCTCCGGCTTCACCAGCGGCTCCGTGCCGTTAATGATTGCGTTCAGCCACTGACGGTTTTCCACGACGCCCGGCTCCTCGGAAGTGCCCTCGAAGTAAGCGACATTGCCGGCGCCCGACAGGCACTCTTCCATTAGCTGTCCGTTGTGTCCCCGATTATAGATCAGCTGATCCATCTGATAACCCATGCCGGACAGAATCTCCGCGCCCGCCTTTGTACCGCAGAGCGTTGTGGCCGCCTCACGGGAATCCTTCATATTAATCGCCCACGCCGCTTCCAGATTGATCAGGGATCCGTCCGCCATCTTGATAAATCCCATAGCAGAATCCTCAACCTCGTAGGTCTCAGGATCCCACGGTCCGAACATATTTCCCTCGACTGCCTGTTCCAGATGACCCAGCTTGTAGAAAACAGAGCCGCTGACGGAGACAGGCTCGTAGTTATCCATACACCAAAGCGTAATATCCAGAGCGTGTGTGCCGATATCGATCAGCGGGCCGCCTCCCTGAAGCGCCTTATTCGGGAATACACCCCATGTAGGGACGGCACGGCGGCGAACCGCATGTGCTTTCCCGTAATAAATCTCACCCAGTTCTCCGTTTTCACAGGCTTTCTTCAGGTTCTGAACCTCCGGTCGAAAACGGTTCTGATAGCCGATTGTGAACTTCTTTCCGGATTTTTTCCACGCATCCATCATCTTTCCGGCGTCTTCCGTGCTGTGCGCCATCGGTTTCTCGCACATGACATGCTTGCCGGCCTCAAACGCCGCCACTGTGATGGGGCAGTGCGCCACATTGGGCGTCAGGACATGGACGACATCGATGTCCTCATTTTTCAACAACTCATGATAATCAATATAGGTTTTTGCATCGGCGGCGCCGTACTCTGCGCAGGCTTTCACCGCCCGTTCCTCGATGATATCGCAAAAAGCGATTACATCGCACAGATCCTGATTCGCTTTTAACGCCGGCAGGTGCTTCTGGTTCGCAATCCCTCCGCAGCCCACAATACCGATCTGAAGTTTTCCGTCTTTCATTGTTCTTCCTCCTGTTTACAGAATCAATTACACTTAACCGAGGAGCTTGTCGCACATCTGCACATAGCGATCCAGCTGTTCTACCGCGCTGACTGTCGTATCATGGTGATGGCCCTCATATTCACAGGCCATATAGCCGCTATAACCGCAATCCCGGATTGTCGGCAGAATTTCCTCATACGGAATCGCGATCTCCTTCAGTTCTTCATTGATATAATAGAACTTTCCGTGAATGTAGAATGCACAATCCAAAAGATCCGGAAGTTGCTCCACCTTCGTAGCACCGTTATAATCCTCTATCAACTCTTTGCCATAGAATTTCTCGATGTCGGTGAGCTCTCCGGCGAGGATCTCTTCCTCCGACGCGCCCTGCGCGTGCAGCTTCAGCATGCGGTCGAGGACATCCCTGCGAACACCGGCTCCCAGCACCTCCTTGATCCACAGAGCGTGCGGATGATTCTGGAAAATACTCATATCCGGGACGACGCCCAGAACGCCTTTCCCCTCGCCGCGCATCAGCTCCAGATATTCCTTCCAGACCGGTACGTTCGGGTGATGGGGATGGTGCATCTCGATTGTTAGCTTCATATCAAGATCGCGGCAAAACGGGATCATCTGCCGGAAGATCTTCGGAGAGATGGCGTGCTGTGTGCGCACCAGCGGAAATCCCGCCTTCTTCGCGCAGATCAGGTCGTTGACCGTAAACTGTATGATCTCATCCTCCGTCAGGTCACGGTCTGCGCGAATGCCCATGTCCACATACGCGCTCCAGCAGACCGGCTCAAGGCCGATCTCCGCCAGCAGACTCTTCAATCCTTCCAGCCACTCATCGGACGGATACGGACATCCCGGAACCATCTGGGCCGCCACAATCTCAATGCCGGTATAGCCCTGCGCCTTCACCATGCGGAGGATCTCCTCGAATGTGAGGTCGCCATTAGTAAACTCATTGGAATAACTGTACAGTGTCACACCGTATTTAATCTGATTTCCCATACTTTCCACCTCCCTATTCCACCGGCAGCACTTTTGACTCGTCCGCATCCAGTATCAAATACTGTCCGAAATATCCGGTATACGGGATCCGATGTTTCATATAAACTCCGATCCTGTGTTTACCCTCCGGAAGTCCTCCCGCCTGTATCACACGAATTGTCGCAAAGTCCATCACATACCAGTATTCCTTGAAGCAATCCTTCAGCTCATCCAACAGAAACCATTTCCCGTTCAGGAAGAAATAAATCCTACTCTTTTCAATCGGCTCATCGTCCACGCTGATCTTCAGATCCTCGATACAGCTTAGGAAGGTTCCCCGATAGGACGGATACTGCAGCTTGAACTCATAACCCACGATGGCCTCGCCCACTTTTCGGTTGTGAATGGGCTCCTCCACGATCAGCAACTTGTTGTACGCCATAAACGGCATATACATCATCTCCCTTCATACTGTTTTATAGATTTTGTATTGAAAATGAACCATATTCTCATTTCGTTTGTTTGATTTTAATATAACCAGACAGTAATCTCTTCTCTGTTTTTACATTTTTCGACGACACACCGCAGTAAATTCGACCCATTTTTTCATAATCCTGCCAATTTTTCCTGTTGTTTCTGAAACAAGTCATAATGTTGATATCACATTTTGTCTTTTCGCTCAGACAGGAAAAGGCTCCCAACGTTTCCGTTTGGGAGCCCTCAGACAAGCTTATCCATTAAAGTTTTCTCACAGTTATGTGGATTCACGAAACACAATCTCTGCCGGCAAAATGACAGACGAATGTGCCGCATAAGGGGATTCGATCATTCTCAGAAGCAGAAAGACGGCCTCCCGCCCCAGCTCCTCGCGCGGCTGGCGCACCGTGGTGATCGCCGGAGAGGAGCATATCGCATAACTCGTGTCGTCAAAGCCAATGACCTTCACCTGTTCCGGCACACGGATCCCGCTGCGCCCGGCGGCATTGACAACAGCATTCGCCAGCTGATCAGAGGTGCAGAAAATCCCATCCGGATGATCCGTCTCATGAAAGAAACGCATAGCGGCGGACAACAGGCGCTGATAATCAAAATCGCTGCAAGTAATCACATCCGCCTCCAGAAGTTCCATCCCATTGTTCTGCAGAGCTGCTTTCGTCGCCTCATACCGATTCATTGTATACTGGAGATAAAACGGAATCGAAAAGAAGCCGATACGCCTGCACCCGCTGTCCAGAAGGCGGCGGACTGCAGCAAACGCATAGGAATAGTCGTCAATGGTAACATAGGGTACATTGGGACATGATGCGTTGTAATCGCTGCACTGTACGACCGGATAGCGAGCCGTTACCTGATCCATGATGTTTTTCGGCAGTTTATACAGCGATAGAACCCCGCTGATCTGGTAGTCATTCGCCAGGTTCAGGAAAAACTCCACAGATTTATCATCTATCACATCCGAATAGATCAGCATGAAATATCCATTTTCTTTCAGGGTTACACGCATTGTATTGAGGATGCCGTCAAAAAACGTACTGTCCCAGACCGGAAAATATACCAGCACCGTCGGCAGACGGCGCCTGTTCTTTTCCGGCACTGCACGGCTGCGGGGTCTGCGCAGATCCAGTTGCTCCGGCGCTATGTGTGCGGCGTCAAATGCGGCATGTACTTTCTCTCGGGTAGCCGCCGCCACCGTCTCCGGATGGTGGATCACGCGGGAGACCGTAGCAGTTGATACACCCGCTATTTTTGCGATGTCATAGATCGTCGTCCTGGATGACATATCAGTGGCCTCCTCTGTCAACCTCTTTTTCACTCTGTAATTCTTCTGTATACATGAATACTCTGGATCTCATTGGGTTCCAAAATGGATCTGTCCATCCGCCACCGTATGGGAGCTGACAGTGATGTGCGGCATCGCCGTATTACGCAGATATTCCAGATCCGCCCGGCTCAGATCCTGCATCGTCCCCCACCGGATCCACTCATCCTGAATACTGCCGTATGCCGCATTCAGCCTTCTCGTCTTGATATAATACGCCCCGTTCTCCATGCCGGAAATTTGCAGAATCAGGCGCAGCTTCCTCTGACCCTCAAACAAATCCGGCACTTCCTCTGTCCGCATGGAGGTTCCCTCCTCCATAAATAAATGGCGGTCAGAAAGCTGCCCGACATTATGGCATGCAATCATATAACTCCCGCTGCCGTTCATCGTGATGATCGCGTTGTCACTCTTTCCCAGCAGATATTCATGGAGACGATTCATAAACTCCACCGCGTAAAAAGACGGCTTGCAAATTCCGTAAGAGTTCAGCAGACCGGTTCCCCCGCTCAGAAGGTCGGTGTTAAATGCCCACTCTGTAAACAGATCCGACCCGACCCAATAGATCAGCGCATCCTGCCGGTTGTACAGCTGCATCATCGTATTCAGCATAAACGCGCCGTTATATACACTATCATTAATGACATTATTGTTCCTTACCGTAAGCCCCCACTCACTGATATGCAGGGGCATATTCATCCCGTTTCTGCGCATCGCCTCCCGGCACATCGTCACATACCCCACCATATGCCGCTCCGAAAACGGTACGCCTGACCCCTCCGCCATTTTAAAATCATGGATCGTGGCGAGATCGATCTGAAAACAGTAGGTGGAAATGAAATCCGGCTGAATATTCCGCCCGGACCAGAGCTTTACCCACTTTTCAAAATTCATCTGTCCAGCCATGGTCTGACCGTATCCGGTCGAAGTCTCCACCATAACCCGGTCATAGCAGCCTCCCAGCTGAATATCTGGCAGGACAGCCTTCACTGCCCGATATGTCACATCGAAAACATCAAAATATTCGCCCGCATTACCTCCGCTCCGAAGGATCTGCGGGTCGCACCACAATTCCAGATACCATGAAGAAACCTCCTGCGCGCCGTACCGGTTCACACTATGGCGCAGAAAAGCGCCCATAAAATCCGTCTTCTCGCTCTGTGAGACGAAACAATCGTCCTGCGGATCATAGACGACATATTTCCCTGCGGAGTCAAGCAGAATGGTCGGCTTCGATCTCAGCTCGAGGTACGGATGCAGGCGATGTTCAACCATAAAATCAATAATGCTGTCCAGCTTTCCAAAATTGTACTTTTTATCCGGAGAATTCAGATTCAATCCGAGATCCGCCCCGAACAGTTCCCAGATACGGATATACTGAAAACCCAGTCGCTCAGAGAGCATCAGCACATGGCTCTGCATCTCACTGTTTAACAGCGATATGGCGCGCCCCACGCTGATGACACGGTTCCATGTGCGGGATATCATTTGAAATTGATGCGTCGCCACACTCAATGTCTGCCGCACCTCATCCGTCTCCTGAGAAGAAGTCCCTTTGCCGCGCAGATAATTCAGGAGTTTTTTCTCTTCCAGCGTGAACGCCTCTTCTCTGCTGTCTGTCTTTTTTGATTCTATCTGCTCCCGCCATGCGCTCGGCGTCATTCCGTAGGCCGTGCGAAAGGTCTTATTAAAAATAGCTACATTGGCAAATCCATTGTCCAGAGCGATACGGGGCATAGTCTTATCCGTGGGGGCCATCGCGTTTACCGCCGCGTCCAGACGCACCTGCAGCGGATATTCAAGAAAAGATTTGCCAATCACTTTCTTGATGTAACGCGACAGATAAGCCGGCAACATATAAAAGCGCTCCGCCAGCTCCGTCAGGCTCACCTGTCGGGTGTAGTTCATCTGGATAAAATTCCGAATAGACCGAACCCGGCTTTTCTCCGGATCCTCCCTGCCTTCCTCCAGAGGTACCATAAAATGAGATACCATAAATTCCATGATCTGGAGATAGCAGCTCCCCATGGAAAGTTCTGTCCTGCCGTCGCTTTCCCTGTCAAAATAAAACGCGGCGCACTGATCCAGAAGACTGCGAAACCTCTGGATCTTTCTCCCGTCTGTCTCCGTAAGCGAATTGCAGGAGAAGGTATTCCGATCCATATCACAGACTCGTGAAAGCTCCGTCGGGTTAAACAGATATCCCATCAAAACCGTGTCCCCGCCAAACTCACAGGAATGTGATGTCCATGCAGGCACTCCGATGAAATCCCCTGATGACAATCTGTAATCGCTTCCATCCATCCGGATCCGCAGCGCCCCGTCCAGAACATAATAAACGACCATGCAGGGGAGAGACTCCGGTTTCGGCTCGTCCTGCGGCACTAAAACCATATCCATGATCTGTCTGTCCGAGAAATAATGTGACTTCGTCGCGGCCGACTCCCCCGTGGATCAATATTTGACGCCGCGCGAGATTT
>JAJQBM010000133.1:0-5625 GCA_021203285.1 Clostridiales bacterium
GAGCAGGCCGAGGGGCGCGCCCCTCCCTGTTTGCGGATATTCCGATTCGCTCGGTCAAACCGTGCAATAGACAGACAACTTGATTTTTTTACTGACATTTCTTCGAAGATGTGCTATAATATACATAAATACGGGTGCATTTGATCGGAAAGGTGAGAGTATGTTTGAGAAAGGAGAATACGTTGTATATGGCAGTAAGGGTGTGTGTCAGATCGAGGATATTTCGCAGATCGACATCCCCGGCGTAGACAGAGACCGCCTCTACTATATCATGCGTCAGGCCCACAGCAACAAAGGAACGGTGTATTTGCCGATTGACAGCACCCGGACGGTGCTTCGGCCGGTGATGTCGAGGGAGGAGGCGCAGAAGCTGATCGATGAGATCCCTTCGATTGAGGAGCTGGATGTTCCGGATGAGAAGCGCAGGGAGGTCAGCTACAAAGAGGCGATGAAGACCTGCAATGTGCGCGTGTGGGTTAGTGTGATCAAGGCGCTGTATTCCCGCAGGCAGGAGCGTCAGGCGGCGGGGAAAAAGACGACCGCGCTGGATGAGCGCTATATGAAGGCGGCGGAGCATGAGCTTTACGGAGAGCTTTCCGTTGCGCTCGGGATGCCGCTGGAGGAGATCGAGTCCTATCTTTATGATCATATTGAGGGAAAATAAGTAAATTTTAACAATATATATAAAAATCATCAAGAAATCGTCAATCATATGTGGTATGATGAGTACCATGTATGTATTGGCGATTTGCAGTTATTCGGGAATCCGTTTCGGAATCACTGTCAAATGCACTCATTCACAGGAGGAGACTGATGGCAAAAAAGAAAAAGCAGATCAAATCCCATGTAAAACGATTGAAGATTCAGCAGCAGAAGCACCCGGTCAGCCGGGAAAAATACCGTGAGAAGCTGCGCATCGCCAGAAGGAAGGATTTCTTCCGGAGATTCTGGAAGACGGTCGGGGTATTTTTCATTGTGATAGCGGCGCTTTTCGCGGCGGGGAACCTTTTTCTCTACCAGAAAACGGGGGAAACTCTGTTTTCCATCGCAAAGGACGCGAAGGAGACCGTGGCGAACAGCACCGAAGAGGATTTTATGTATGCGCAGACGACCTATGTGTACAGCGCGGACGGAACGCAGATCGCGGAGCTGGCCGAGGATACGGACGCCACGTTTTTGGAGTATGATGAGATTCCGGCGAATGTGGTGAACGCGTTTGTGGCGGTGGAGGATCGCTCGTTCTGGACGAATTCCGGTGTCTCCGTCAAGGGAATCATCCGTGTCTGCGTGAATTATGTCCGCACCGGCGGCGAGGTGGCGGAGGGAGCCAGCACGATCACGCAGCAGTTAGCCAGAGGCACGTTTCTGACCAATGAAAAAACCATGATCCGGAAGATCCGGGAGATTTTCATTGCATGGGAGCTGACGAAAAAGTATTCCAAAGAGGAAATCATGACCTTTTACTGCAATACCTGCTGTTTTGCCAACGGCATCTACGGGGTGGAGGACGCGGCAAATGAGTATTTCGGCAAATCCGTGGATGAGCTGACACTGTCTGAGACGGCCTATCTCTGCGCGATTCCGAACCGTCCGGAGTATCATAATCCGCTGAAATCGCCGGAGAATGCGCTGACGCGCCGGGATAAAATTCTGGAGGATATGGAGGAGTGCGGCTACATCACCGCCGCGGAGTGTGAGCAGACGGTGGCGCAGACCATCACCGTGACCGAGCCCGAGGAGGACGACGACACCTTTTACAATTACGAGGTCACTTACGCGATTTATTGTGCCGTGCGCTATCTGATGACGGAGGATGGCTTTGAGTTTCAGTATTCCTTTGACAGCACGGAGGATTATGAGGAGTATTCCGCGGAGTATGACGAGTATTACGCGCAGGCAAAATACAAGCTGTATACCGGCGGGTATCAGGTTTACACGACGATCGATCTGGATGCGCAGAGTGCCCTGCAGGAGATTTTGGATGAGGAGCTGGCGTTCAGCGAGACGCTGACGGATGACGGGATCTATGAACTGCAGGGTGCGATGACCGTTATCGACAATGAGACCGGAAAGGTTGTCGCTGTGATCGGCGGAAGGTCGCAGGATGATATTGACAATGTCTATTCTCTGAACCGCGCTTATCAGGGGTATGCGCAGCCCGGCAGCTCCTTCAAGCCGCTGGTTGTCTACACGCCCGCATTGGAGGAGGGATATACCGCTTCTTCGATGCTGTACAATATCGACGTGGACACGGCAAAGACAAAGACGGTTTCGGAGATCGCGTCCATGACGGGGTCGCAGGTCACGCTCCACTACGCAGTGGAGCAGAGCTTAAATGGCCCTGCGTACTGGCTGTTCAGCCTGATCACGCCGGATGTCGGCCTGTCCTATGTGACAGATATGGGTTTTTCCAAAATCGTCTCGGACGATTACAATATGAGCGCGTCGCTGGGCGGCCTGACCTACGGGGTGACGACGGTGGAGATGTCCAATGCGTACTATACATTGGAAAATCATGGAGAATACACACAGACGGACTGTCTGGAAACAATCTATGATTCGGACGGGGAAAACATTTACGAAGGGTATGAGAGCAAGACAATTTACGGCCGGGAGGCTGCGGATGAGATGACAGATATTCTGCAGGGCGTGATGACGAGCGGCACCGCGAAAAAGGCGGGGTGGTCGAGCGCGTCGGATATCGAAGCTGCGGGCAAGACCGGAACAACCAACGATAACAAAGCGGGATGGTTCTGCGGATATACGCCGTATTACACCATCGCGGTATGGGTCGGGTGCGATACGCCGAAGACAGTGGACAATCTGGGCGGCGGCACCTACCCGCTGAACATTTGGAAAGCAGCGATGCTGTATATGACAGACGGATTGCCGTCGCAGTCGTTTGATCTGGTGTTTTCCTCGTCTTACCAATCCGGTGAAACTGCGGAGACGGTTGAGGAAGAGGTGGTTGAGGAGGAAACCGTTGAGGAAGAAACGGCTGAGGAGGAGACCGAGGATGCCACGCAGAATGCGGAAACCGAGAATACTACGGATAGTACACAGGGAGATACGGGCAGCAGCACGGATTCTGCGATTGAGGGGAATGTGCAGCTACCGTCGACGGATTCCGGGACAACCGACGGCAGCTCCTCCGCGCCGTCCACAGACTCTGATACAACCGAAGATGCTTCGGGAACGACCGACAGCGGAGCAGATGCATCCGGGCAGGCAGCACAGTAAACGAAGCGGTTCCGTATAGGAGAGACAAGTATGAGTGAGATTTATGAGGTGAAAAAATTACGCCGTCCTCCCTGCTGGACGGTGGAGGCGCCGGGCTCAAAGAGCATTACAAACCGTGCGCTTCTGATGGCGGCATTGTCTGACGGGCCGGTCTTGCTGGAGGGCGTTCAGTTCAGCGATGATTCCCGGTATTTCCTTCAGGCACTGCAGGATCTGGGATTTCACACAGAGATTCGGGAGCAGGAAAAAAGGGTGGCTGTGGAAGGGCGCGGCGGACTGATTCCGGAGCAGACAGGTGAGATTTATGTGGGCAGCGCCGGAACGGCGGCGCGGTTTCTGACTGCGATGCTCGGGGTGTCTGCCGGACAGTACCGGATTCTGGCGTCGGAACAGATGCAGCGCCGACCGATGCGTCCGCTGTTTGAGGCGTTGCTTTCGCTGGGCGCGCAGATCGTGTGGCTGGGCGAGGAGTGGCATCTGCCGGTGTGTATTACGGGAGCGGGACATGGGGATGCCCGGAGAGAAAACGGAGATGCTGTTGCCGGAACGGCGGCAGAGCTTTCGCTGGATATCAGCGAGAGCACGCAGTTTCTGAGCGCGTTTCTTCTGGTCGCGCCGATGTTTGCGGGCGGCCTGCGGATTCGGATCACCAGTGAAAAAAAGGATGGCTCCTACATACGAATCACCCGGCGGATGATGGAGGATTTCGGCGTGCATGCGGATTTTCGGGACGACATATATTCTGTCTCACCGGGAGCGGTTTATGAGAAAGAGGCGTACCGGATTGAGCCGGATGTTTCGGCGGCCTGCTATTTTTATGGGGCTGCGGCAATCACCGGAGGATATGCGAAGGTGAGGCATGTGTATCCCGGCGGCCTGCAGGGAGATCTGAAGTTTCTGGATGTCCTTGGGCAGATGGGCTGCCGTGTCTGCGCGGAGGAGGACGGCATCGCCGTGACGGGTCCTGCGCCGGGCGGCCTTCACGGGATAGCGGTGGACATGAACGATTTTTCGGATCAGGCGCTGACGCTGGCCGCGATCGCACCTTACGCGGATGCTCCGGTGCAGATCACCAACATCGCGCATATCCGGAGGCAGGAGTCCGACCGGATTCACGCGATCGTGTCCAACCTGCAGCGTGCGGGGATTTCCTGCGAGGAGCGGGAGGACGGGGTGAGCATCGCGCCCGGACAGCCGTTGGCCTGCCGGATTGAGACGTTTGACGATCACCGGGTGGCGATGGCTTTTTCCCTGATGGGGCTGCGGGCGGAGGGGATTGTGATTGAAAATCCCGAATGCTGCAGAAAGACCTTTGCGGATTATTTTGAGATTCTGGATGCGCTGACTGCTGCGTGCAGATGAGAAAAGATATATATTTATCATTGCATTCTCAGAGGCTGCAGGATACAATAGGAAGGCGATACTACAAAAGAAACAGGAGATTTTGGCTATGATACAGATTAAGGGAGATATGATGTCCGTCCGTGAGGATGCGCAGATTCTGGATGCAACCATCCGGGACGGAGGGCTGGTCAACGATTTTTATTTTGAGGACGCGTTTGCCCGGGCACTGTACGAGATGAACCTCGCGGCGGGGGTGGACTATATGGAGTTCGGCTACCGCGCAGACAAAAAGCAGTTCAGCGTGGACAAGTTCGGCAAGTGGAAGTTTTCCTCGGATGAGGACATCCGTGCAGTCGTGGGCGACAACAATACGAATATGAAAATTTCCATCATGGCGGATGTGGGACGGTGTGATTACAAGAATGATATCCGCGAGAAGTCGGAGAGCCCGGTAGATATGATCCGGGTTGCCACCTATATCAGCACGATCCCGGAGGCGGTGGCCATGATTGAGGACGCGGCGGCGAAGGGCTACGAGACCACCTGCAACATCATGGCGGTGTCCAAGTGCCGGGAGAGCGACCTGAATATCGCGCTGGATATGCTCTCCAAGTTTCCGGTGAAGGCGGTGTATGTGGTGGACAGCTACGGCGCGCTGTATCCGATCCAGATCCGCGACATTGTGAATCTCTATGCGCGGGGGCTGGAGAAGAGCGGAAAGATGGTGGGCATCCACGCGCACAACAACCAGCAGTGCGCTTTTGCGAATACCATCGAGGCCATGTCGGTCGGCGCCAGCATGATGGATGGAACGGTGATGGGCATGGGCCGCGGCGCGGGCAACTGCTCGCTGGAGGGTCTGCTCGGCTTTCTGAAGAACCCGAAGTACGATATCACGCCGGTACTGTCCTTTATCGAGCATTATATGCTGAAGCTGAAGAAGGACGGCGTCGTGTGGGGATATGATATTCCGTATCTGCTGACCGGTCTGGTGGATCAGCATCCGCGCTCCGCGATCGCGGCGGTGAAGGCGGGCGACAC
>JAJQBM010000133.1:5725-9640 GCA_021203285.1 Clostridiales bacterium
AGAAAGAGTGACAGAAATGAAGCTTGGAGTGGTCATGGAGGGCGGCGCCAGCAGGACAATCTTTTCCTGCGGCGTGACCGACGTGTTTATGGATGAGAATATCTATCCGGATTATCTGATCGGGGTGTCTGCCGGAATCGCCTACGGGGTCAGCTATGCCTCCGGACAGCGCGGACGGAACGCCGAGTTCACGGAAAAGTACATGGGCGACCGCCGTTACATGGGACTGCACCATTTTCTGAATCCCCGAAAGCGCTGTTATTACAATCTGGATTTTGCCTTCGGTGAAGTGCCCAACAAGCTGGTTCCCTATGATTACGAGGCGTTGGCGGCGTATCCGGGAAAGGTTGTGGCGGTTGTGACGAATATCGAGACTGGGAAGCCGGAGTATCTGGAGGTTCCTCCGGAGGAGATACACTGGGAGACGACGGTGGCGAGCTGTGCTCTGCCGGTGCTCTTCCCGCCCAGCAAAATCAACGGAAACCTTTATCTGGACGGCGGTCTGACGGATCCGGTTCCCTACAAAAAGGCAAGGGAAGAGGGCTGCGACCGGATTGTCGTGATCCTCACGCGGGAGCGCGGCTATGTGAAAGAGCGGGAGAAAGGAACCGGCATTGTCAATCTCGCCTATCGGAAATACCCGAAGGTGGTGGAGAGTATGAAGCGCCGGGCGGATTTTTATAACAGGCTGACAGAGGAGATGCTCGAGGAGGAGAAAAAGGGCAATCTCTTTGTCATTGCCCCGCGGGATACCTTTGGCGTAGGCCAGACGGAGGGCAAGTGGGAGCTGCTCGGAAAGCTCTATCAGGAGGGGCTGGATGTCGCGCGGGAGAGGATGCCGGAGCTGAAGGCGTATCTTGGATGAATATTGCGCGGCGATGAGCAGGACAGGAGTTATTATGATGGTTCTTCTGCCGGGGCGAAAAGGAGGATATTTATATGGAAATATTGCTGATTCGCCATGGGAAAACCAGAGGAAATCAGGAGGGGCGGTATATCGGGCGAACTGATGAGCCGCTCCTGGAGACAGCGCGGGAGAGCCTGCATTTGTCTCCGTACCGGGATTTTGATCCGGATGTGATTTATATCAGTCCGATGCGCCGCTGCCGGGAGACGGCGGCGGTTCTTTTTTTGAATCGTGATGTGATCGTCTGTGACGGCTTGCGCGAGACGGATTTCGGACTCTTTGAAAATAAGAATTATGAAGAGTTGAAGGAGGAACCGGCCTACCGGGAATGGTTGGACAGTGGAGGGCGGTCTGCCTTCCCCGGAGGGGAGGACGGAGCGGCGTTTCGCATCCGCTGCCGGAAAGCGTTTGAGGATTGCATGGAGGATGCGGGGCATAAAGGTGTCCGGAAAGTTGCCTTTGTTGTTCACGGGGGCACAATCATGTCGATCATGGAGGCGTATGGTACGCCGAAGGGCGATTTTTACCGCTGGCAGGTGAAAAACGGGGAGGGAGTTTTTCTCTCAATCCCGTAAGAAACATAAGAAAAGCAGCTTTGCGAATCACATTGCAAAGCTGCTTTTCGTTTACTCTGTACCGACTGCGCGGCAGACCGGAGCGGATTATTTCTCTTTCGGTGTCGGCCTGCGCAGGAAGGCAAACGCGATAAACGATACGACAGTGACGCCGATCATCATGTAGATCGTGCTCATGTAGGACTGGCTCATGTCATAGAGTCTGCCGGCGATCGTGGACGCGAAGGAACCGATCAGCAGGTTGGTCACGATCACGGAGAAGTTGACTGAGTAGTATGTCCTGCCGAAGAAGTCGCTGACCACGGCCGACTGCATCGGGGTAACGCCGCCGTAGGCGAAGCCGCCCACAAGGAAGCCGATTACGATCAGGCCGAAATTGCCGCTCTTCAACGCCATAATCAGAATGAGTGCAGCAATGATGAAGGAAACCATATCCACGATCATCGTGAGGCGGTATCCCTTGCGGTCATACAGGGCGCCGTAGATCACACGCCCGATGCCGTTGAGGATGGAGATGAGTCCGACCACCGTCGCGATGGTGCCGTCCGCTACATTCGGATCGACCTGTGTGGCGATGCCGCTGGCCTGTCCGACAAGCGCAAGACCCGCCGCGCTGACCATGATCGCCCAGATGTACATCAGCCAGAAGGAAGGCATACGGACCATCTGTCCGGTGTTGACATCACAGGCAGGCTCCCGCACGGCTTTTTTCTTCTCCGATGTGGGAGGGGTAAAATCGTCGCCGGGGCGCACTACAAAAAAGCTGCAGACGATCATGACGACAAAAATGATAATACCCATAATGCGGAAGGTGGAGCACCAAGTGTCGCTGCCGTCAGAGGGCGTCACCGCGGCGAACAGCTTGCCTACGATAAAGCTGCTCAGGCCGAATCCCATCAGAAGGACACCGGAGATCAGACCCTGCTTGTCCGAAAACCATGCGCTGATTGTTCCCATGATCGCGTTGTAGGCAAAACCGGCACCCAGTCCGCAGAGGACGCCGAAGCCGAGGTAGAGCATGGCCGGGGATGACTTTGTCAGGGAAGCCACCATAAATCCCGCAAGAAGGAGAATGCCGGACAGAAGAACATAGATCCGTGCCTTTACCTTCTTCGATAAAATACCGGCGATCAGGCTGCCGAGGCAGAAGAACGCCATGACGATGGTGAATGTCAGGGACAACTGTGCCGCTGTCCAGTCCGGCCGCGATGCCCCGATGGATTTGGACATGACGGACCATGAGTAAATCAGACCTGCCATCAGGAGCACGACCACACCGACAATGGCGTAGACCCAACGATTTAAACTTTTCATTGCAAAAACCTCCTCTTGATTTCATGAAAACCTTTAACTAATCCAGTATACATGATATGAAAATCAGATGCAAGATGAAAACATAAGGATTTATTATATTTTGCATGATGCAGAAAGTTTTAAATTCTGTAAAGAAACCGTAAAGAATCAAAGGATTTCTCTTCCATTTTCGCGGAAAATAGTGTAATATGGGGCGGAAATATTTCTTATGGAAGAAATTGGGACGGCAGATGCCCGAAACGGATAACAGGAGAACAGGAGCATGAATATTGTATTTTTGGATGCGGATTCGATCGGGGCGGATATCGATTTGTCCGGATTTTCCGCGCTCGGGAAAGTTATTCGATACGGATATACGCATTCGTCCGAGATGCCGGAGCGGGTACGCGGGGCGGATGTGATCATTGTCAACAAGATGGAGGTAAACGAGCGGACAGTCGGGGAGGCGCCTCATCTGAAGCTCGTCTGTGTGACCGCAACGGGGACGAACAATCTGGATATGGCGTTTCTGGATGCGCGCGGCATTGCATGGCGGAATGTGGCGGGATATTCCACGGAGAATGTGGCGCAGCACACCTTTGCCCTGCTTTTTTACCTTCTGGAAAAGATGAGCTACTATGATGAGTACGTGAAGTCCGGGAAATATGTGGCGGACGACTGTTTTTCACATTTCTCCAATGTATTTCACGAGCTGAGCGGACGGACATGGGGAGTCATCGGCCTCGGGAATATCGGGCGGCGTGTGGCGGATATCGCCAAAGCCTTCGGCTGCAATGTGGTTTATTATTCGACATCGGGAAGTGCGCCGCAGGAGGGATATAATCAGGTCGATTGGGACACCTTATTAACGACGGCGGATATCGTGTCGGTGCACGCGCCGTTGAATGAAAACACGCAGGATCTGATGAATGCGGAGGCATTTCACAGGATGAAGGACACGGCTGTTTTCATCAATGTCGGGCGCGGTCCGATTGTGGTGGAGGAGGATCTCGCGGACGCGCTGGAGCGCGGCGAGATTGCGGCCGCCGGTCTGGATGTGCTGCGGCAGGAGCCCATGAGGGAGGATAATCCGCTGCGCAGGATCACGGACAGCACTAAGCTTGTGATCACGCCACACAT
>JAJQBM010000133.1:9650-11378 GCA_021203285.1 Clostridiales bacterium
GTGTGGAGGCGCGCACTCGTCTCATGGGGATTGTGCTGGAGCAGGTCAGGGATTTTTTCAGTGACGGAAAATAGGATGGCATGAAAAACAAGAGCTTTTGGTTTCGAATTATATTTGCGGCGGCGTTGATCGCGATTATAATCTATACGTTTCACGGTTCGTGGGAGGATATCTGGCAGCAGATTACGGAGACCTCTGTGCTGATTCTCATCGCAATCGGAGGAGCGTCCGTGGTTTACCACCTGTTTGAGGCATGGATCACATACTCTCTGGCAAGACGGTATAACCCGCGGTTTCGCTATCGGGATGCGGTGTACTGCGCGTTTTTCTGTTCCTTTTATCGCCTGTCTACGCTTGGGAGCGGCTCCGGCGTTGCGGCCGTGGTTTTCCTCGGGAAGAAACATGTGGGATACTCGGAGGCGACCGGCCTTTACGCAATCCAGTATATATTGCATAAGGTCAGCATTGCCCTGTTCAGCGGAATCTTTTTCGTTGCGAACTGGCGGCTGATGGCGAGTCATTACAGGAACTATGCCGTCTATCTGCTGCTGGCCTATTTCCTGACGCTTCTGATCTCCATCGGACTGGTATTGATGGTGGTTTGGCCGAAGTTTCATCAACTGCTGCTTTTTCTGGTCCGCAAGCTGAACCGCAGGCACCGGTTTGACAACACGCTGCAGAAGCTGGAGAGCAGCACGGGTATATTGGAAGAGTCCGGGACAAAGCTGCTGAATGACTGGCGTGTGATCGTATCCTGTATTTTGAAAAATATGGCAAAGCTCTGTTTCTGGTACAGCATTCCGTTTCTGATCCTCTGGCAGACGGGCACCGTTTCCCTGCTTACCTCGTTCTCGGTCACGTCTTTGTCCGTGATGACGGCGGCGGTGATTCCGACTCCGGCGGGCATCGGCTCGACGGAACTGATCATGACCAGCCTTTACGCGGTGCTGGCCGGCTCCAGTCAGGCGGCGGCTGTGACGCTGCTCTACCGTGCGGCGACCTTTATTTTCCCCTTTGTCGTCGGAGCAGGCTGTATTCTGGGGGAGCGCGTGGTGAAGCGGGTGCGGCGGCTGAATCCGCGGTGAGCGGGAGTGCCGATAGCGGGATGTGAAAGAAAACGGCGGAAAACAGGTGTGCAGCGGATGTGCACGGGTTGTGGTGATCGCTGGAAAGCGTTCGTAAGACGAGGAAAAAAGCGGATGGAAAAAAGACTTCAGCTTGTGATTTTTGATATGGACGGTCTGATCTTTGATACAGAGCGTCTTTTTATGATGAAAAAGAATGAAATCCTGACGGAGTACGGCTACCCGGCCCGGCAGGAGGACTATGTGCAGACGCTCGGCTTGTCCGGAAGCCTGCTTCGAGACAAGCTGGCGGAGCTATACGGACCGGACTACCCGGCGGATGAGATCAGTGCAAAGACACGGGCTGCGGTCAATACATATATGGAGGAGAACGGCCCCTCCGTGAAGCCGGGCGTTCGAAAGCTGCTGCAGTGGCTTGTAAAGCGGGACATCCGCTGCTGTGTGGCCTCCTCCACGCGTCGTTCCTATGCGGAAAAATATCTCCGTTTGGCGGGGCTGGAAGCGTATTTCTCCTTTGCCATCGGGGGAGAGGAGGTGCAACGCTCCAAGCCGGAGCCGGATATTTTTCTGCTCGCCTGTGAACGGGCGGGGGTTCGGCCGGGAAATGCGCTTGTTCTCGAAGATTCCGAAAACGGGATACGCG
>JAJQBM010000268.1 GCA_021203285.1 Clostridiales bacterium
AAATGTAGTTGACAAACCTTTGATGTATGTTTATAATGGTCAAAGTGTGATTAAAACAAGCATTGGAGGTGGAATGCGATGTCGATTTGCCCGAAAAATAAATCTTCCAAGGGGAGAAGAGATCAGAGAAGAGCGAACTGGAAGATGACAGCTCCGACTCTGGTAAAGTGCAGCAAATGCGGTGAGCTGATGGTTCCGCACAGAGTATGCAGGAACTGCGGCAGCTACAACAAAAAAGAGATCATTGCTGTGGACTAATATTGTTTAGGTATGAGAGGGTCAGGGACTTAGTCCCCGACCCTTTTTCTTTTCACATCGGGAGGCGTATTTATGAATTTTATCAAAGCGAAGGATTACGACGACATGAGCCGCAAGGCCGCAAATATCATCTCGGCGCAAATTATCATGAAACCGGCCTGCGTTCTGGGCATGGCCACGGGATCGACGCCCGTCGGGGCATACAGGCAGCTTGTCGATTGGTACCGGAAGGGCGATCTGGATTTTTCCAAGGTTTCCACGGTCAATCTGGACGAGTACCGCGGGATTTCGCGGGAGGATCCCCAGAGCTACTATTATTTTATGAACGAAAATCTGTTTGACCATATCAATATCGACAAGGCCAACACCTATCTGCCGGACGGGACGCAGATGGACAGTCAGAAGGCATGTGATGATTATAACGCCGTTATACAGTCCATGGGCGGAGTGGATCTGCAGCTTCTCGGTCTGGGGCACAACGGGCACATCGGGTTTAACGAGCCGGGCATCGCCTTTGAAAAGCAGACGCACTGCGTGAACCTGACAGAGCGGACGATCAAGGCCAATATGCGGTTCTTCCTCTCGGAGGAGGATGTGCCGCGGCAGGCGTATACGATGGGGATCAAGACGATCATGAGCGCCCGCAAGATTCTTGTCGTGGTGTCGGGTGAGGAGAAAGCGCCGATTGTCCGGGAAGCATTTTTCGGTCCCATCACACCGTCCGTTCCGGCCTCCGTCCTCCAGCTTCACAACGATGTGGTGGTCGTGGCGGATGAGGCGGCGCTGTCCGAGTGCACAGGGCTGGTGTAGCGCAGGGCGGCAGGCGGCGGGAAAAACGCCGGATTGTGGTTGATTTATGGAAAATATTGATGTAGTATAGCTTTAAAAGAAGACACGGAGGGATGAGTATGGCAGAGTTGGTCCGTATCGCGGTGGACGCCATGGGAGGCGACAACGCGCCGGGAGAGATCGTAAAGGGCGCCGTAGAGAGCGTCAATTCCCGCGGAGATATCCGGTTGGTCCTGACCGGACGGGAGGAACTGCTCCGTGCTGAGCTGGGAAAGTATACCTACGACGCGGAGCGGATCGATGTGGTGCACTGCGAGGAGGTCATTGAGACGGCGGAGCACCCGGTTATGGCGATTCGCGCAAAGAAACAGTCATCGATGGTAGTCGGCATGAATATGGTGAAACGGGGAGAGGCGGACGCGTTTGTCTCCGCGGGCAACTCCGGTGCACTTCTGGTCGGCGGCCAGGTGGTGGTCGGCCGGATCAAGGGCGTGGAACGTCCGGCGATGGCGCCGCTGATTCCGACGGAGAAGGGCGTAGCGCTGCTGGTAGACGCCGGGGGGAATGTGGATGCCCGCCCGTCCCACCTTGTGCAGTTTGCCCAGATGGGTTCCGTTTATATGGAGAACGTGGTCGGCGTGGAGCATCCCAGAGTGGCCATCTTAAATATCGGCGCGGAGGAGGAGAAGGGCAACGCTCTGGTCAAGGAGACCTATCCTCTGCTGCGGGAATGTCCGGGGATTCACTTTACGGGCAGCATCGAGGCCAGAGAGATTCCTCATGGCGGGGCGGATGTGATTGTCTGCGATGCCTTTGCCGGGAACATTGTCCTGAAGCTGTATGAGGGCGTGGCGTCGACGCTCATCTCAAAGGTAAAGGAGGGGCTGATGTCGTCCCTTCGGTCCAAGATCGGCGCGCTTCTGATCAAGCCCGCGCTAAAGAAGACATTAAAGGAGTTTGACGCTTCCCAGTACGGCGGGGCGCCGCTTCTGGGCTGCAGGGGGCTTGTGGTGAAGATGCACGGGAGCTCGACGGCCGTCGAGGTGAAAAATGCCATTCTCCAGTGCGTGCTGTTCAAGCAGCAGGGCATCAATGAGAAAATAATGGAGCATATCGGATAGAAGCGAACTTCGTTTATAGAGAAATACGACAGGAAAGGAGGGACAAATGGCATGGAATTCGAGAAGATTCAGACGATTATAGCAGGAGTGCTGGATGTGGAAGCGGATGATATCACAGAGGAGACGACGTTTGAAGAGCTTGACGCTGATTCTCTGGATTTGTTCCAGATTATCACCGAGCTGGAGGAAGAGTTCGGCATCGAGATTTCTGCGGAAGAGGCGGATCAGATCCGGACGGTCGGCGACGCGGTCCAGCAGATCCGGAACAGTTCTCTGTAAGGGAATGGATGATAGGTACGGTGAACACGGGGCTGCTGTACGGATACAGCAGCCCTGAATTATGAAGCAAAGAGGATAACACAGATGGAAAAAATGCGGGAATTTCAGGACCTCATCGGATATCATTTCCGGAATGAGGGACTGCTGCGGCAGGCACTGACGCACAGCTCCTATGCCAATGAGCATCATATGAAAAAAACATACAACAATGAGCGTCTGGAGTTCCTCGGCGACGCGGTGCTGGAGATTGTCACCAGCGAGCATTTGTTTCAGAGCCATCCGGACTGGGCGGAGGGGGAGCTGACCCGTGTCCGCGCGAGCATTGTCTGCGAGCAGACACTGGCGTTCTGCACCGGGGCGATCCGTCTGGGGGATTATCTTTTTATGGGGAAGGGCGAGGAGCACACCGGCGGCCGGAAGCGCAAGTCGATTCTCTCGGACGCGTTCGAGGCGGTCATCGGCGCGGTTTATCTGGATGGCGGGTTTGCCGGAGCGAAGGCGTTTATCACCCGGTTTGTGCTGAAGGATCTGGAGCACATGCAGCTTTTTTATGACAGCAAGACGATTCTGCAGGAGATTCTGCAGAATGATGGTCTGGGCACGCTGGAATATGTGCTTCTGGAGGAGCTGGGGCCGGATCACAACAAGACCTATCGGATCGAGGCCCGCGTCGGCGGGGAGCCGATGGGGTGCGGCGAGGGGCCGACGAAGAAGGCGGCGCAGCAGGAGGCGGCATACCGGACGATCCTGCGGCTGAAAGGAGGGTCCTATGTACCTGAAGTCCATTGAGATACAGGGGTTTAAATCCTTTGCGAACCGGATTGTTCTGGAGTTCCACAACGGGATCACTGGCATCGTGGGTCCGAACGGCAGCGGAAAGAGCAACGTGGCCGATGCGGTGCGGTGGGTGCTTGGCGAGCAGAAGGTAAAGCAGCTCCGCAGCTCCAGCATGCAGGATGTGATTTTTGCCGGGACGGAGAATCGCAAGCCGGTGAGCTTTGCCTATGTGGCGATCACGCTGGACAATTCCGACCACTACCTGCCGTTGGATTATTCGGAGGTGACGGTCGCGCGGCGGGTTTACCGTTCGGGGGAGAGCGAGTACCTCTTAAACGGGACGGCCTGCCGGTTAAAAGATATCAACGAGATGTTCTATGACACGGGCATCGGCAAGGAAGGTTACTCCATCATCGGCCAGGGGCAGATTGACCGGATCTTGAGCGGCAAGCCGGAGGAACGGCGGGAGCTCTTCGATGAGACGGCGGGCATTGTGAAGTTTAAGCGCCGCAAGCAGATGACCGTGAAAAAGCTGGAGACTGAGCAGCAGAATATGGTGCGCATCACGGATATCCTGACGGAGCTGGAGCGGCAGGTCGGCCCGCTGGAGCGCCAGTCGGAGCATGCGCGCATTTATTTAAAAAAAAAGGACGAGCTGAAGGTCTGCGAGGTGAATCTTTTCCTCTCCGAGATGGACCGCGTGGAGCGGGAGGAGGCGTCCGTCCGGGAGAAGTATGAGATCGCGGACGGGCAGCAGACGGCCGCCTCGGCGGAGTTTGAGCAGACACGGCTCCGGTATGAGGAGCTGGACGCAAAAATACAGAAAAACGATGCGCGGATTGCGCTTCTGACCGGACAGATCAGCGAAACTGATGTGGAGCGGGAGAAGCTGGAGGGCCGGATCAATGGCCTGCGGGAGCAGATCCGGACGATCGAGCAGAGCGAGTCGCATGTCCGGGAGCGGCTGGACGCACTGGAGGAGGAGATCGACCGCCGCCAGCAGACCGGGCAGCGCTACAGCGATGAGAAGGCGGAGACGGACCGTCAGATCGCGGAGGCGGAGGCCCAAAAGCGAAAGCTGGAGGCCGGACTGGAGCAGCTTCAGGAGAAGGCGGCGCAGGCCGGTGAGAAAATCGAGGCCGGACAGCAGGAGATTCTCGCCCTTTTGGACGCGAGGACTTCCATCGAGGGCGGCCAGCAGCGTTTTAATACGATCATCGAGCAGGCGGACATCCGCAGGGCGCAGTTAAACAGCCAGCTTCTGGCGCAGCAGAGCACCGGCACGGATGTCGCGGGGCAGCTCGAGAGCCGGGAGGACGCCTTAAACCAGTTAAATGAGAAAATCCTCGACATGGAGAAGCAGAAGATCGGGGTGGATCAGAAGCGGCGGAAGTGGCGGCAGCAGGCGGAGGAGCTGGAGAAGGAGTTCGACAGCCTCCGGCAGCAGGCGATGCGGGAGACTTCCCGTCTGGAGACATTGAAAAACATCGCGGAGCGCTACGACGGATACGGGAACAGCATCCGCCGGGTCATGGAGCGGAAGGCGGATACGCCGGGCATCCACGGCGTGGTGGCCGACCTGATCCGTGTGGACAAGCGGTATGAGACCGCGATCGAGACTGCTTTAGGCGGCAGTATCCAGAATATTGTGACAGACAACGAGGATACGGCGAAGCGGATGATCGCGTGGTTAAAAGAGAAACGATACGGGCGGGCGACCTTCCTCCCGCTGACCAGTGTGTCGGCGCCGGAGTCGGTTCCGGCCAGAAAAGCCCTCCATGAGCAGGGCGCCATTGGCATGGCGGATACGCTGGTGAAGACGGAGGAGCGCTACCGGCAGGTGGCGGGCTATTTGCTTGGAAGGGTGCTGGTGGCGGACACGATCGATCACGCCATCGCGATTGAGCGGAAATACCACTATTCCCTCCGCATTGTGACGTTGGAGGGCGAGTCGCTCATGCCGGGTGGCTCCATGACCGGCGGCGCGTTTAAAAACAGCAGCAACCTCCTGGGGCGCAGCCGTGAGATCGCGGCGCTGGAGCGTCAGATCCGGGAGCATAAGGAGCAGTCAAAGAAGGTGCAGGAGCGTCTGGAGGATGTCCGGACGGCGGATGCGCTGTTGAAGGATGATTTTGACGAGCTGGTGACGACACTGCAGGATTTCTACATCCGGCAGAACACGCTGCAGGTGGAGGTGGAGCATCTCAGGGAGGAGCAGGCGCAGCAGGAGGCGTTCTACGAGAATATCCGCGGCGAGCTTCAGAAGCTGGACGATGAGAAGAGTGAAGCGGAGCTGGACAAGCAGCAGGTTCTCCTTCAGGTGGAGCATTCCCACAGGCGCGAAGCGGACATTACCGCTCAGAACGAGGCGCTGGCGGGAGAGCTGGAAGCGCTGAACAAGGAGGCGGAGGCGAAGCAGGCGGAGATTTCGGCCGTCACCGTTGCCATCGCGCAGCTTGTCCAGAAATCCGATTTTTCCAGAGAAAACATTCAGCGCGTGGCGGAGGAGATACTTGGACTTCACCAGACGCAGCAGGAGGTTCTCCTGAATGCCTCCAACAGCGGGCAGGAGATCGAGAAACGGCAGCAGGAGATTGAGGAGCTGACCGAAAGCTGCGGGGAGACCGCGAAGCGGCGGGAGACGCTGTGCGCGGATCTAGAGCAGTGTACATCCGGGAAGGAAGAGATGGCGCGGGAGCACAAGGAATTTTTCGAGAAGCGGGAGGCGCTCTCGCAGGAGCTGTCCCAACTGGATAAGGAGCTTTTCCGCCTGAACGATCAGCGGGAGAAGCTGGAGCACACCAGAGAATCCCAGACCGAATATATGTGGCAGGAGTACGAGCTGACGCGCCACGAGGCGATGAAGCTGCGCTCCGATGACCTTCCGGGCGCGGCCGAGCTGAAAAAACAGATTTCCGCGGTAAAGGAGGAGATCCGGAAGCTCGGCAATGTCAATGTCAATGCGATCGAGGAATACCGTTCCGTCTCGGAGCGCTATACCTTCCTCAAGGGACAGTACGAGGATCTGCAGCAGGCGGAGAAGACGCTGGAGGGCATCATCGCGGAGCTGGATGAGGGAATGAAAAAACAGTTCGCGGAGAAGTTCGCGGATATCCAGAGGGAGTTTGACCGGACGTTTAAGGAGCTTTTCGGCGGGGGAAAGGGAACGCTGGAGCTGGCGATGGCCGAGGATCAGGATATTCTGGACTGCGGCATCCGCATCATCGCTCAGCCGCCGGGCAAGAAGCTGCAGAACATGATGCAGCTCTCCGGCGGGGAGAAGGCGCTGACGGCGATCGCCCTGCTTTTCGCGATACAGAATCTGAAACCGTCGCCGTTCTGTCTGCTGGACGAGATCGAGGCGGCGCTGGACGATCCGAATGTGGAGCGGTACGCCCGGTATCTGCATAAGCTGACGCAGCATACGCAGTTTATCATTATCACGCACCGGCGCGGGACGATGATCGCCGCGGACCGGCTGTACGGAATCACGATGCAGGAGAAGGGCGTGTCGGCGCTGGTGTCGGCGAACCTGATCGAGAGTGAGCTGGATGCCTGAGTTGAAAGGAGGATGCGATGAGCGAAGAGAAAAAGGGATTCTTCCGGCGGCTGGTCAACGGCCTGACGAAGACGAGAAATAATATTGTCTCCGGGATCGACTCGGTGTTTAAGGGATTTTCCCATATCGACGAGGATTTTTATGAGGAGATCGAGGAGATCCTTGTGATGGGCGATCTCGGCGTCCGCGCGACGGAGGAGATCATAGAGAACCTGAAGGAAAAGGTGAAGGAGCAGCACATTAAGGAGCCGGAGGCGTGCAAGGAGCTGCTGATCGAGAGCATCAAGGAGCAGATGCAGATCGGGGAGGCGGCGTACCGCTTTGAGAGTGAGAAGTCCGTGGTGCTGGTGATCGGCGTGAACGGCGTCGGCAAGACGACGACGATCGGCAAGCTGGCCTCGAAGCTGAAGGCACAGGGGCGGAAGGTGATTCTCGGTGCGGCGGACACGTTCCGCGCGGCGGCCGGGGAGCAGCTTACGGAGTGGGCGCACCGGGCCGGTGTGGAGATCGTCGGCGGGCAGGAGGGGTCCGACCCCGCGGCGGTGGTCTATGACGCGGTTCAGGCGGCGAAGGCGCGAAATGCGGATGTTCTTCTGATCGATACGGCCGGACGCCTTCATAATAAGAAGAATCTGATGGAAGAGTTAAAAAAGATCAACCGCATTCTGGAGCGGGAATATCCGGACGCGTTCCGCGAGACGCTGGTGGTTCTGGACGCGACGACCGGACAGAATGCCTTAAATCAGGCGAAGCAGTTCTCGGAGGCGGCCCAGATTACCGGCATTGTGCTGACCAAGATGGACGGGACGGCCAAGGGCGGCATCGCGGTGGCGATCCAGTCGGAGCTGGGGATCCCGGTAAAATACATCGGGGTCGGGGAGACCATCGAGGATTTGCAGAAGTTTGACGCGGATGAGTTTGTGGACGCACTGTTCCATACAAATGAGTGAGGAGGATCCGAATATGAGCGAGATGCTGACGCTTGACCGCTTCGAGGAGGCGAGAGAGATTGTGAAGGAGGTCACGCAGGAGACGAAGCTGATCTACAGCGAGTTCCTGTGTGAGCAGACAGGCAACAAGGTTTATTTAAAACCGGAGAATATGCAGTTTACCGGCGCATACAAGGTGCGGGGTGCGTATTACAAGATCAGCACCCTCTCGGCCGAGGAGCGCGGCCGCGGGTTGATCACGGCGTCTGCGGGAAACCACGCGCAGGGCGTGGCTTACGCGGCGCAGAAGTTCGGCGCGAAGGCAGTCATTGTCATGCCGACCACGACGCCGCTCATCAAGGTAAACCGCACAAAGGGATACGGCGCGGAGGTTGTGCTCTACGGGGATGTCTACGATGAGGCGTGCGCGAAGGCGGAGGAGTTGGCGGAGGAGCACGGCTACACCTTCATCCATCCGTTTGACGACCTCGCGGTGGCGACGGGGCAGGGAACCATCGCCATGGAGATTTTCAAGGACCTCCCGCTGGTGGAATATATTCTGGTGCCCATCGGCGGCGGCGGGCTGGCGACGGGTGTTTCCACGCTGGCCAAGATGCTGAACCCGAAGATTAAGGTGATCGGAGTGGAGCCCGCGAAGGCAAACTGCATGCAGGAGTCCATCCGGGCCGGGAAGGTGGTCACGCTGCCGAGCGTCAGCACGATCGCCGACGGCACGGCGGTGAAGACGCCGGGGGAAACGATTTTCCCCTATGTCAGCAAGAATCTGGACGACATCATCACGGTGGACGACGACGACCTCATTGTCGCCTTCCTCGATATGGTGGAGAACCACAAGATGATCGTGGAGAATTCCGGACTTCTGACGGTTGCGGCGCTCAAACAGTTGGATGTGAAGGACAAGCGCGTGGCGGCCATTTTAAGCGGCGGGAACATGGATGTCATCACGATGTCCTCTGTCGTGCAGCGCGGACTGATCTTCCGCGACCGCATTTTCACGGTCTCCGTCCTGCTTCCGGACAAACCGGGCGAGCTGCACCGGGTATCCGGCATCGTCGCCGACAATCAGGGCAATGTTATCAAGCTGGAGCACAACCAGTTTGTCTCCTCCAACCGGAACGCGGCAGTGGAGCTGCGGATCACGATGGAGGCTTTTGGCACAGAGCACAAGAATCAGATTCTTCAGGCGCTGGAGCGGGAGGGATACCGTGTGAAGCTGGTGCAGACCGCGCTGTAGGTTTTGGTTGACAAACTTTTTGAACACGGTATAATGAATTTATGTATATACGCAGGTGAACAAGGGCGTTCTGTTCGATGACAGAGCGCCCTTTTTTACACAAAAGACGGAGAGGCGATATCATAGGAAGGAGATTGGAGTATGGAGTTTTATGACATGGATCTGTTCCGGAACACAGACAAGGTCAACCGGCTGCTGGCGCGGTACGGCGTGAAGTTCGGCATTTATAAAAATAATGTCTTTCACGAGCAGTTGTTTCCCTTTGACGCGATTCCGCGCGTGATCGGGGCGGATGAGTTTGACTATCTGGAGCGGGGGTTAAAGCAGCGCGTGCGTGCGCTGAACCTTTTCCTCAAGGATATTTACGGGGAGAAAAAGATCGTAAAGGACGGAGTGGTTCCGGAGGATTTCATTTTTGCCTCCAGCGGCTACATGGCGGAGTGCGAGGGCGTCTGTCCGGTGAAGGATGTCTCGTCCCATATCTCCGACATCGACCTGGTTCAGGGCAAGGACGGGGAGTGGTATATTCTGGAGGATAATCTGCGCGTGCCGTCCGGGGCGTCGTACCCGATGATCGCGCGGCAGCTCTGCAGGATGAGCTCTCCGCGGACGTTCCGTGAGACGCATATCGAGGACAACCGCAACTATGCGGATCTCCTGAAAAAGACGATGGATTACGTCAACACCGGCGGGCTGAATGTGATTCTGACGCCGGGACGGTTTAATTCCGCCTATTTTGAGCACTCCTATCTGGCGGAGAAAACCGGGTCGACGCTGGCGATCGGGCAGGATCTTGTGGTGGAGGACGATGTCCTCTACTTTAAGGACTATTCCGGGAAAAAGGAGCGCGTCGGCGCGGTCTACCGCAGGATCTCGGATGATTATCTCGACCCGATGAACTTTAAGCCGGAGTCGCTGATCGGTGTGCCGCACATTTACAATGTCTTCCGCAAGGGGAATGTAGCGCTGCTCAATGTGCCGGGCAACGGTGTGGCGGACGACAAGGGCATTTACTATTTTGTCCCGAAGATGATCCGCTATTATCTGGGGGAGGAGCCGGTTCTCCGCAATGCGCCGACGTACCTGCCGTTTTACGAGGAGGATATGGCCTATGTGCTGGAGCACTTTGACGACCTTGTGCTGAAGGATGTGGCGGAGGCCGGAGGCTACGGCGTGGTGTTCGGAAACACGATGACCAAGCCGCAGAAGGAGGACTTCATCTCTCTGCTGAAGGCGGAGCCGCGGCGGTTTATCGCGCAGGAGATCATTGATTTTCTGGATATGGATGTCATGGACGGAGACCAGATCGTGCAGCGCAAGGCGGACCTGCGGGCGTTTGTCCTGATGGCGGATGAGCCCATGGTGTGGAAGAGCGGCCTGACGCGGTTTACCCGGAACCCGGATTCCTTTATCGTCAATTCATCACAGGGAGGAGGATTTAAAGACACATGGGTACTATCTCATTAGAGCATATTGATAACTTATTCTGGCTGGGGCGCTACACGGAGCGGGTCTACACGACGCTCAGTCTGTATTTTGACAGTCATGATTCCATGATTGACATGGCGGGAGATTACCGGATTTTCTGTGAAAAGCTGGATATCCCGGACATCTACGGCGGGGCGGAGGAGTTTCGCAGGAGGTATCCGTTTGACGCGGAGGATCCGAATTCCATCCTGAGCAATATGACGCGCGCCTATGACAACGGTATTATCATGCGGGAGATTCTGGGCAGCGAGGCGCTGGCCTACATACAGATGACCATCTATGATATTCAGGCGGCGAAGGTCAGCGAGGCGCCGTTGCTTGCGCTGCAGGACGCCATCGACCACATCATGGCCTTCTGGGGAATCATGGACGACAAAGTTGACAATCCGCAGGTGCGCAATGTCTTAAAAGCCGGTAAGCGGATTGAGCGGATCGATCTCTACGCGCGGCTCGGCATGGACGGGACAGCGATCCTTCGGGAGCTGGAGCGGCTGGCGCCGCGGGTCGCGCAGAGCGGCATGCGCTACCATCGGGAATATCTCGATGAGATCCGGGAGATCGCGGAGACGGAGCCGGTGGATGAGTACCGGATCGTGTCGCTGATTGAGGATCTCGTAATTATGATGTAAAGGATCTTTTATAACTAAGGGGGATAATCTGTGAGAGAACTGCATTTTATCTATCAGATGAGCCTGATGTTTTCCGAGCCTGCATCGAAGCACAATTATACGCTGAAATGCTTTCCGAAGAGCGACGAAGTGCAGCAAATGGTGTGCTTCCCGTCAAGTAGACAATAAAAAAATTAAAAAGTTTTTCCTGC
>JAJQBM010000103.1 GCA_021203285.1 Clostridiales bacterium
GTATTATTCTGGGTGTTGTATTTTCGGGATTTAACGGCGTCATGTACGCCTGGCTGCGGGTGTTCCCGTTTATCATTACATTGGCGATGCAGTATATCTTAAACGGCGCGACATACCTGTTTACCGGCGGTGTGCAGAAGACTTTCCGCGGTGCGGATTTGACGGGAATTTACAAAGTTTTGGGCGGCTACAGTATCCCCTTTATCGGTGGATCGAGTATTAAATCCGGTGTCATCGTAATGGTCGTTCTTGTTATCATCGGATCCCTTATTTTGAACAAAACGCATTTCGGGCGCAACGTGTATGCACTCGGCTCCAATCCGGATGCGGTTGCACTGTCCGGCGTGAGCGTGGCGAAGATGCGTGTCGCGATCTTTGCATTGGCCGGTCTGTTCTTCGCGCTGGCACAGGTCGTCAACATTGGACGTATGGGCAGCGCTTCGCAGTCCATGGGCGTCGGCGACGAGTTCACGGTTATGGCCGGCGCGATGCTCGGCGGTGTTAAAATGGGCGGCGGCGGCGGAAAGATGAGCAACATGGTTGTCGGTGTTCTGATCATCTCCGTGCTGAATCAGGGATTCAACTTCCTGAATGTCAATACATACTGGCAGTATGTTGCACTTGGCTGTGTCCTTCTGTTCGCGGTTGCGCTGGATACCCTGCAGACGAGAGCTGCACTCAACGCGGCGAAGAAGGTCAGCGGGCAGGCTCCGGCTCCGGAGAAGGCGGCGTAATTCGGAGGACGCATGGACATTACACAGATCATAGACCGGTATATTGAGGAAATGCGGGCGCTGATATATGAAAAGTATACGGCGAGGGATTCTGTGAGTACATGGCTCGGCATGGGGAAGGTACAGAAAAATCCTCTTCATGGGCAGTTGTACAAGGACGTGGAGCAGGCGGTGGCCGTGCTGACGAGTCAGTTGGAGGCTTCGCCGGATACAGATCTGGCAGAGCAGGCGGTTCGTGCAGTGCTGGCCTGCGACCGCGGCAGCTACAGCGGCGTCGAGGACAGCATCCGTCTCGGACTGATCTCGGTCGAGGCGCTGGCGATCCCGCTGCTCGGCTATATGACGCCGGAAGCGGTCGGAGTGCTCCGCGGGGAGTATGCGGCCCGGTATCCGGAGCGGGATATGCTCCCGAAACAGAGAGAGCTGTACCGGTGTATGTGCGAGTGTTCCGGTGAGAAAAAGGCCGGGCGTGCAGTCGGTTTGCGGAATCGCCGCAGCCGGCAGACAAAATAACAGTAATTATCCGATGAAAATATGCTTGTCCCCCTGTGTTTGCAGTGAACGCAGGGGGATCTTTCTGTCCGGACGGCGGGAAGGGCAGAATTTATGGTAAATTTATGAATGCGGGGAGAAATATTGATTGCGATGCATACGATTGTCTGCTATACTTAAACACCAGAACAGGAGACATGAAAGCGGATGGTGACTGCGGGGCAGTCATTTTCTTTTGAACTGAGGATGAAGATTATGGGAGAGAACACCAAAGCAGATACCGGCGCACAGAAAATGGGTGAGATGCCGGTACACAGATTATTTTTAAATATGTCGATACCGCTGATTATATCCATGCTGGTGCAGGCACTGTACAATGTAGTGGACAGCGTGTTTGTGTCCATGATCAGCGAGGATGCGCTGACAGCGGTTTCTCTGGTTTCACCGGTTCAGAATCTGATGATCGCGGTGATCAACGGTACTGCGATCGGTATCAATGCACTGGTCTCGAGACGGTTGGGGCAGCACAAACAGAAAGAGACGGACGAGACGGCGAATGTCGGCCTGTTCCTGATGATCTGTAGTTATCTGGTATTTCTTGTCATTGGCCTGACCTGTTCCCGCCGGTTTATCCTGATGCAGACCGATATCGAATCGATTGTGGAATACGGCACGACCTATATGACGATTGTGCTGACGCTGGGGTTCGGATTGTTCGGACAGGGTCTGATGGAGCGGCTGCTCCAATCGACCGGGCAGACGATCTTCCCGATGATGACACAGTTGACAGGGGCGATCATCAATATCATCTTTGACTGGCTTCTTGTATTCGGGATCGGACCGTTTCCGAAGCTGGACGTTGCGGGGGCCGCGTATGCTACCGTTTTGGGCCAGTGTGTGGCGATGGTGATGGCTGTGATCTTTAATGCGAAATATAATAAGGACATTCACCTGCGCCTCCGCATGATCCGCCCGCAGGCAGATATCATAAAGGATATTTATATCATCGGTATTCCTTCCATTATTATGATGGCGATCGGATCGGTGATGACCTTTGCCATGAATAGGATCCTGATTGGCTTCACTTCCACGGCGGTCGCGGTCTTCGGCGCGTATTTCAAGATGCAGAGCATCGTGTTTATGCCGATTTTCGGAATGAACGCTGCCCTGATTCCGATCATTGCTTACAATTACGGAGCCGGGAAACGGAAGCGGATCACGTCCGCATACAAAATCGGGTGTATTTACGCCTGCATTTTTATGTGGGTCGGGCTGGCGGTGTTTCAACTGCTTCCGAACCAGCTTCTCGGGCTGTTTAGCGCATCGGATTATATGCAGGAAATCGGCATCCCGGCGCTTCGGATCTGCAGTCTCGCATTCATCTGCGCCGGGATATCGGTAGTCAGCGGCAGTATCTTTCAGGCGACAGGGAAAAGTATCTACAGCATGATCGTTTCCTTTATCCGCCAGTTGATTGTGTTGATTCCGTTGGCTGCGCTGCTGGCGCGGCTGGGGGATGTGAACCTTGTCTGGTTTTCGGTTCCCGCGGCGGAGCTGGTCGACTTTACGGTGACAGTGATCCTGATCCGCTGGTTGTTTAAAAATCTGAATAGCATGATGGGAAAGCTGGCGTGATCAGCTTTTCCCCAGATCCGCATTGCGGTGGTAGGCGTCCATGATCGCTTCAATGGCGGCAGAGCGGAATCCGTTCCGCTCGAGCGCGGCGACTCCGGCGATGGTGGAACCGGCGGGGGAGCACACGGCGTCCTTTAACGCGCCCGGATGCTGCCCGGTTTCCAGTACCATGGCGGCGGAGCCCATGACGGACTGCGCTGCATAAGTGATCGCGTCCTGTCTGGGGATACCGGCCATCACGGCGCCGTCCGCCAAAGCTTCGATAAAGATATAGACGAAAGCCGGTGAGCAACTGCTCACGGCGGAGAAGGCATCCATCAGGTGCTCCGGCAGGCGCATGACGCGTCCGGCGCCGGAGAGGATGTCCATGACGCTTTCCGCAGTTTCATCGGATACATCGCTGCCGCAGGCAAGCGCGATCATGCCCATGCCGATGAAGGCGGGCGTGTTCGGCATCAGCCGGATAAAGGGGAGCGTCTGGCAGGGGCCGGACAGACGCGTCCGCAGCGTTTCAAGCGTCATCCCCACTGCGATGGAGACCAGTACCTTCGGCTGGCCTTTTTCTATGGCAGTGTTCAGCGCCGGGGAGATCTCCTCCAGCACGCTGCCGATCACCTGCGGCTTCACACAGAGAAATATATATTCCCCCAACTCTACGGCCTGCGTGTTGTCTGCTGCGGTCTCACAGCCGACCTCGGCGGCCAGTTCTTTCGCTTTTTCCATGTTATAGTCCGTGATATAGACCTGCCCGGATTTCAGGGAGCGGATCAGGGCGCCGCCCATGTTCCCGGTTCCGATAAAAGAGATTTTTTTGCTCATCTGGGGTTCCTCCTGAAAATACAATATGATACTGCTATCATAAGCTTTTCCGCCGGAAAATGAAAGCGGAGATTTTGCTGTTTCGGGAACTATTTGTGAAGAATTGATAAAAATGGGTATTTTTGCGGTCAATTATGGTATGATAGGCATGGTTCTGAACAATTATCATGATTTAAAAATACTGTGACAGGACAGGTGTTTTGAGGAATATGTACGATCAGGAGAACATACGGGGCCTCACGGAGCAGGAGGCAGCCGTGCAGGAGCGGCGCGGCAATGTCAATGTGATGCCGGAGCATTCGGGAAAAAGTGTGAAACAGATCATCCGTGGGAATGTCGTCACTTATTTTAATGCGATTTTCTGCATTATCGCGGTGTTTTTGATCATTGCGGGGTCATACAACAGCCTCACCTTCATTCCCTTGGTTGCTGCGAATACAGTGATTGGGATTATCCAGCAGCTACAGGCGAAAAAGGTGCTGGACAAATTGTCCCTTCTGGATGTCGCCTCCTACCGGGTGCGCAGGGAGGGAAAGGAGCGGGAGATTCCCTCTGACCGTCTGGTGCTGGGAGATGTGATCCGGCTGGAGGGCGGGCAGCAGATTCCGGCGGATGCCGAGGTGCTTTCCGGGCGCGTCATGGTAAATGAATCGCTGCTCACCAGCGAGGCGGATGAGGTAGAAAAGACGGAGGGAGCAAAGCTGATGTCCGGAAGCTTTGTGGTATCCGGCGTCTGTTATGCCGAGCTGATCTGTGTGGGCGCGCACTCCTATGCGGCAAGGCTGACCGCGAAGGCGAAGGTGATTCGGGAAAAGCCGTCTCAGATGATTTTTGATATTGATCTGATTGTCAAAATCGCGGGTATCCTGATCATTCCGATCGGAATCGCCCTCTTTTATCAGGGGATGTTTGTCAATGGAAATACATTCTCAGAGGCGGTGGTCTCGATGGTGGGCGCTGTCATCGGGATGATTCCGGAGGGACTCTATCTGCTGGTGACGGTGGCGCTGACTCTGAGCGCGATGCGGCTAGGACAGCGGCATGTCCTCCTCCACGATATGCGCAGCACGGAAGCGCTGGCGCGGGTGGATGTACTTTGCGTGGATAAGACCGGGACACTCACGGATAACAAAATGCAGATCACAGCGGTGCTGGCGCCGGTCGGAACGGATGAGAAAGCGCGGATGAATGCGGAAGAGATACTGGGCGCTTATGTCCACACGGTCCGGGATTCCAACAGCACGGCAAAAGCGCTCTGCGCTTATTACAAGGAGGGACGGCTGCTGTCGGCGGTGTCTGTGAAGCCGTTCAGTTCGAAGGAGAAATTTTCCGAGATCGCCACGGACGCGGAGATCTACCGGCTGGGAGCGCCGGAGTTTCTGCTGGATGACGCTACGCTGGAGGAGAATCAGGATATCCTGCGGGAGCATCTGGAAAAAGGAGAGCGGCTTCTCGCCTTTGTCAGTGTCCGAGGCGACACGGTAAAGCCGCTGTTGTTTGTGTGTCTGGTGAACGGGTTTCGCCCGCACGTGAAGGAGACGATTGCTTATCTCACGGCGCAGGAGATGACGGTGAAGGTGATCTCCGACGATAATCCGCTGACGGTGTCGCGAATCGCCGCGATGGTCGGCATCCCGAATGCAGACCGATATGTCGATGCGACAACCTTAAAGTCCAAACAGGACTATGCGGAAGCAGTACGAAACTATACGGTTTTCGGGAGGGTTAAGCCGGAACAGAAAAAGAATCTGGTCGTCGCTCTGCGGAAAAGCGGACAGAAGGTCGCCATGACGGGGGACGGCGTCAACGACATTCTCGCCATGAAGGAGGCGGACTGTTCCATTGCCATCGGCGCCGGCAGCGATGCGGCCCGGCAGGCTGCGCAGGTGGTGCTGCTGGATTCCGATTTTTCCCATATGCGGGAGATTATCGGGGAGGGGCGGCGCAATATCAACAATATCACGCGATCCGCGACGCTTTTCCTTTATAAGAACATCTTCTCCATGCTGCTGGCGGTTTTTCCATTATCAATACGTTTACCTATCCGCTGCAGCCCACACAGGTCTCCCTGATCTCCATGTTCAACATCGGCGTACCGGCGTTCCTTCTGGCGTTTGAGTCCAGCGAGCGAAAACAGAATATCCGCTTCCTGCTCGATGTGCTGCTCCGGTCGCTGCCCGCCGCGCTGACCTCTTTCTCCTCCATTGCGGCCATGGTCGTGCTGGGAAATGTTTTCAACCTTCCCGCGGAGGATGTGAGTGTCGCCAGCACCTTCCTTCTGTCCGTGGTGGGCTTTTTGATCCTGTACCGGATCTGCGAACCACTGAATAAATACCGCGCCTGCGTCCTTTTCGGCTGTATCGCGGCGATGATATTCTTTGCAGTGTTTTTCAACGACCTTTTCGCCATCAGCGGGATTTCCGCGCGGTGCGCGCTTCTTGCAGCGGTCTTTGCCTTTGAGGAGGAATCCATCGTGCGGCATCTGACGAAGTGGTTTGAGTTCCTGAGGCGGAGGGCGGTTAAGAAGCATTTGACACATCGCAGAGGATGAAGAAATGACGCTGCAGCAGCAGGGAGGTGTTTCACATGAGTTACCGCATTGCGATCTGTGACGATTCGGCCGCAGACCGGACATACATACGATCCTTGATCGATCTCTGGGCAAAGGAAGAGGCGTCCTCAGTGCGGGTCGAGGAGTTTCCCTCCGCAGAGAGCTTTTTGTTTTGCTATGAGGCGGATAAACAGTGGGACATCCTCCTGCTGGATATCGAGATGGGCGACATGGACGGCGTGAGTCTGGCTAAACGGCTGCGGCAGGATAACGAGACTTTGCAGATCGTCTTTGTCACAGGCTACTCCGATTACATCGCGGAAGGCTATGAGGTGGCGGCGCTCCATTACCTGATGAAGCCGCTGAAAAAGGAAAAGTTTTTTGCCGTGCTGAACCGCGCCGCGGAGAAGCTGAGGAAAAATGAAAAGGTTCTGACCCTTGATCTGTCCGGCGAGACGGTGCGCGTGCCGGTCTGGCAGATTCTCTATGCGGAGGTGCAGCTCAACTACGTTACCATCCACGCAAAAGAGGATGTCCGGGTGAAGATGACGCTCTCTGACCTGCAGCGTGAGCTGGACGACCGCTTTTACCGAGTGGGCCGCTCCGCCATTGTAAATCTGACGCAGGTGCGGCGTGTCACGCGGACGGATATTTATCTGGCGGAGGAGGTTGGCCTGCCGCTGCCGCGGGGCGCTTATGAGGGGCTGAACCGGGCGATTATACAGATGGGGTGAGTTGTAATGGGCATTTTATCCAAGAGAATCGACAAACAGATTTCCGCCTATCAGCAGGAGCTGATCGAGACGCACTATGCGGAGGTGGAGAATATGTATCGCCAGATCCGCGGGTGGCGGCATGACTACCGCAACCACATTCAGGCGATGAAGGCTTATGCCGCGAACGGCGACTGGGAGGCGGTTTGCCGGTATCTGGATGAGCTGGACACGGATTTAAATACCGTCGATACCGTCATCAAGACCGGCAATCCCATGACGGACGCAATCCTGAATTCCAAGATTTCTCTGGCACGCTCCCGGGATATTCAGGTTATTGCCGACGCGCAGATTCCCGTCAAGCTGAATTTCAGCGAGCTGGATCTCTGCTGTATCATCGGGAATCTTTTCGACAATGCCATCGAGGCGAGCCTTGACCTGCCGGCAGATCAGCGCCTGATCCGGGTCTACATGGATATGAAAAACACGCAGCTCTATATTTCCTTTACCAATTTCACCTCTGGAAAGAAATTAAAGAAGCAAAACGGACTTTTTTCCACCACCAAAGGCGAGGGGCACGGTTTCGGGCTGGTGCGCATCGACGCCATTGTGGAGCGCCTGCAGGGGTATATCAGCCGCAATTCCGAGGATGGGGCATTCACGACGGAGATTCTGCTGCCCACCATGTGAAGATAACGCAATTCGTCCCTCACAGGAGACAATTCATCCCCCAAATATATCACAAGGGAATTTTCGTGCTAATGTAGGTTCCAGAGGTGAATCGAATGAAAAAAGAACGAACGAAACTAACCTACAATCTCTGGCAGTGCACGGCTTTTATGCTGAAAAACGCATGGCACACCAGAAAGAGCGTCATCACCGTCTGCATCCTGATCGCCGCGCTCGGCACCAGGAAATCTGTGGCGGAGATGCTTGTTGCGCCCATGATTCTCCGGCAGGTGGAGTCGGCCGTCTCGCTGTCGGCTCTTCTGGGAACCATCGGGCTGTTTACGGCCATTCTGGTGCTCTGCTCCGGCCTCAAAGATTACCTGACCGTCGGAGCCATGTTTCTGCGGATTGATGTGCGGATAGAGATTATCCGGCAGCTAAATGTAAAATCAGGCAATACCTCCTATCCGAACCGTCTGGACACCCGCTTTCTTGAAATGGAGGAAAAGGCCTATGATGCCTGCAGCGCCAACGATCGTCCTGCTGAAAATTGCTGGAAAACATGGAGCCTGGTGTTAACCAATGTATTCGGATTCTGTGTTTACCTGTTTTTTGTCTCAGACTTAAATCCGCTGCTTCTCGTCATCGTCGTCCTGACAACCGTCGCTGGCTGGCTGGTGAACCGCAGAGTACAGCGATGGGGGGTATGATCACAGAGAAGAACAGGCGTCCTATATCCACAGATCACGGTATTTTTATAAGGTTTCCACAGATCGGGCTTACGCGAAGGACATCCGCATCTTCGGTCTGAAAAGCTGGCTGGATGAGCTGTGGAACAAGACGCTTGCATTGTACCGCGGATTTCTGTACAGGAGGGAGAAAATTTACTGTCTTTCTGTTCTGGCAGACCTGATTCTTTCGTTTCTCCGAAACGGCGCGGCATATGTCTTCCTGATCGCGCTGACCTTGCGAGACGGACTTCCGGCCTCACAGTTTTTGCTCTACTTCGCGGCGATCTCCGGCTTTACCGAATGGATCACGGGGATTCTGGAACAGTCCTCCGTCCTCTATAAAGAATGTCTGGAAATCTCCCAGGTTATGGAATATTTAAACTGGCCGGAGCCGTTTCGCTTTACCGGCGGTGTTCCGATCCCGGCGCAGCCGGACAGCGATTGCGAGATACGCCTTTCCCATGTTTCCTACCGCTACCCCGAATCGGACAGGGAGATTATTCATGACATGAACCTGACGCTTCACCCCGGAGAGAAAATAGCCGTCGTCGGTTTAAACGGCGCCGGGAAAACCACGCTGGTTCGCCTGATCTGCGGTTTCCTCGACCCGACGGAAGGCACTGTCACGCTGAACGGAACGGATATCCGCTCGTTTAACCGCCCGGAATACTATGACCTTTTTCCGCTGTATTTCAGGAGTTTTCGCTGATGGAGGCCAGTCTCGCCGTCAATGTCGCGCAGACTGTTGATGAAATTGATGAAGAAAAAGTGCAAAAATGCCTTGCTCTTGCGGGGCTGACAGAGAAAGCCTCCTCTCTCCCGAAGGGTACCGCGACGCCCATCGGTCGCATGGTTTATGAGGACGGCGTGGAGCTCTCCGGCGGAGAGACGCAGCGGCTGATGCTGGCCCGCGCCCTGTATAAGGACGGCGCGATCCTGCTTCTGGACGAACCCACTGCAGCGCTGGATCCGATCGCGGAAAACGATATTTACCTCAAATACAACGAGATGAGTCAGGGAAAGACCTCCGTGTTTATCTCCCACCGCCTGGCCTCGACGCGTTTCTGTGACCGCATCCTCTATATGGAGAATGGCGTCATCGTGGAGGAGGGCACGCATGAAGAGCTGCTGGCACAAGGCGGCGACTATGCGAAACTGTTTGACATTCAGAGCCGATACTATCAGGAAGGAGGCGCAGCATAATGAAACTGACCTATCGGGAAGCATGGAAGCGAAATGTCCGCGAATGGCGGATCTGGTGGAAGCTGTGCCCGTCTGTCTTTATCTCCAGCGCTCTGACCTCCGTTTTTGGGGTGGCTGCGCCGCTGGCCACCGTCTGGCTCTCCACACAACTGATCTCAGAGCTGGCCGGGAAGCGGGATCTGCAGACCCTGCTTCAATGGGTGCTGCTGATTCTGATCACACAGGCCGCCCTGCAGCTGGCAAAAGGGCTTTGCAGCCGCTGGAAAGAATATTCGCTTGATGTGGTATACCGCATGGATGAGCAGGTTTACATGGAAAAAATGACCAGCCTCGACTATGCGGACATCGACCGCCAGTATGTCTATGACCTGTTCAGTCAGATCAGACAAAATGAAAATTACACAGGCTACGGCATCCACATGGCGTTTCATATTTTTGAACATGACTTTGTTACCGGCGTGGTGCAGATCGTTGGAGGCATGGCGCTTTTCGTTACCATGTTTCTGCAAAGGGTTCCCGCAGACAGCCCTCTGGCTTTTTTAAACTCGCCGCTTACTGCTGTCGCTGTCTTGGCGGCGCTGCTGCTCATTGCCGTACTGGTTCCTCTTTTATACAGCAAAGGACAGCAGTACCTGTCAGACTATACCCCGAAAGCCAGATTCGGCAACCGCCTGTTCGGATTTTTCGGATTCAACATCAGGGAGCATGATCGCGCATCGGACATGCGCATGTACCGCCAGCAGGAGAATATCTGCAGCGTCTATTTCGGCAGATCCAACATGTTTTCCGCGGATTCCGAAATCGGAAAAGCGTCCCGCGGACCGATGGGGCTTTTTACCGGCGCCTCCGCGGGGCTCTCCATGGGAGCCGTCGGCCTGGTCTATCTCTTCGTATGCCTGAAAGCGGGGGGCGGGACGTTCGGTGTCGGTGAGCTCACGCAGTATGTGGGTGCAGCTACCCAGTTTTTCCTCGGAATTTCCGCGCTGCTGGACGCGGTCACCGAGATACGGATCAACGGGGAATTTCTGGGAACAACCTATGAATTTCTGGACATTCCAAATAAAATGTATCAGGGCAGCCTGACCACGGAAAAGCGCTCCGACCGGAAATACGAGATTGAGTTTAAAGATGTCTCCTTCCGCTATCCCGGAACCGAACAGTACGCGCTTCGCCATGTGAACCTGAAGTTTTCCGTCGGCTCGCGCCTCGCCGTCGTCGGGCCGAACGGGAGCGGCAAGACGACCTTTATCAAGCTGCTTTGCCGCCTGTATGACCCAGAGGAGGGACAGATCCTCTTAAACGGCATTGACATCCGCAAATATCGCTATGAGGATTATATTGGAATCTTTTCCGCTGTATTTCAGGATTTCAGGCTGTTCGCCCTGCCGCTCGGCGAAAACGTGGCCGCCTGCTGCGACTATGACCGGGCGCGCGTGCAGAAAGCCCTGGACGTGGTGTGCTTCCCGTCAAGTAGACAATAAAAAAATTAAAAAGTTTTTCCTGCCC
>JAJQBM010000004.1 GCA_021203285.1 Clostridiales bacterium
CGTTTTTATTATACGCTTTTACATATTATTATGCAATTATAAAACGAAGTAATTTTAACGATATAAAAAAGTCCGGGAGGTATATCATGGTCAATGTCTTAAAACGAATTTATGAATATAGGGAAAAAAGAAATTGGACTGAGTATCAGCTCGCGGAAAGATCCGGCCTTACCCAGTCCACTATATCATCATGGTATCGAAAAAATATGCTGCCTACCCTGCCATCACTCGAAAAGATATGTGCCGCTTTTGGCATCACCCTGTCTCAGTTCTTCGCAGAAGAAAAGGACGCGGTCTCCCTGACAGACCTTCAGAGAAATCTTCTCTCTGAAATCAGTCATCTCTCAGAAAAGCAGCAGGAAGCTCTGCTTGATTTTATAAAAACTCTGTAGCTGCGCGCTCAATCCTCAAACAACGGCGTAGAGAAGTACCGCTCCGCCGTGTCCGGAAGAACCGTAACGACAGTCTTTCCCTCACCCAGCTTTTCCGCCAGCTTCAGGGCGGCGGCTACGTTCGTGCCGCTGGAGATCCCGCACATAATTCCCTCTTTTTTGGCCAGATCTTTCGCGGTCTGCAGCGCCTCCTCGTCGGAAACTATGTAAATATCATCATAAATATCCCTGTTTAAGATCGGCGGGATGATCCCGTCGCCGATTCCCATCTGCAGATGCGTGCCGATGTCGCCGCCGGCCAGAATCGCCGCGTTCTCCGGCTCCACCGCCCAGATCTCAATGTCCGGATTCTGCGCTTTCAGGGCCTCGCCGATACCGGTGATGGTTCCGCCGGTTCCGATGCCGGAGCAGAAACCGTGAATCGGCCCTGCCACCTGTTCCATGATCTCCAGTGCGGTATGATGGCGATGCGCCTTCGTGTTGTTCTCATTCGCGAACTGCTGCGGGACGAAGACATGCTCATCCTCCTCCGCCATGCGAAGGGCGGTCTGCAGACATTCATCGATACATGCGCCGATATCACCGGCATCGTGAATCAGAATCACCTCCGCGCCGTAGTGCCGCACCAAAAGCCTTCGCTCCTCGCTGACGGAATCCGGCATGATGATGATCGTCCGGTATCCCTTGACAGCGCCGACTAGAGCCAGACCGATCCCTTGATTTCCGCTGGTAGGCTCGACGATGATCGTGTCCGGGCTGATCTGCCCGGCGCGCTCCGCCTGTTCGATCATGTTGTAGGCCGTGCGCGTCTTGATGGACCCGCCCACATTGAGGTCCTCAAATTTTACAAGAATCTGGGCATTGCCCGGTTTGTTCATACGGTTCAGGCGCACGATAGGGGTGTGCCCGATGGCTTCCAAAACATTATTATAAATCATTTTCACTCATCCTCTTCTATTTTTTCTTCAAGGGAGATACCGCGGATTCGCTTCACATCCGCCGCATCAGCTCCCAGACGTAGATCAGCGCTGTCTTCGGGAGCAGCTTGGAGAATATCCGATGGAAGAAACACATAAATCCCGGCGTTGACACGGCAAATCCCCTCCGGCTGGCCCGAAGCGCCCGCCGCACCACGTTTTCCTTTTTTGATGCGAAAAGAAAATGTTTTATGGAGTTTCCCGGGCTCGGATTCGCCTCGTTGTCTCTCGCAATCGGCAGAAACTCTGTGTCTGTCACCCACCATGGGCAGACTGCCGTCACCACAATCCCGCGGGGCAGCAGCTCCATGCGCAGGGAACGGGTGTAGCTATACAGGAAGGCTTTGCTTGCGGCATACAGATTCAACTGCGGCACCGGCTGGAAGGACGAGGTGGAGCAAAGCTGCATAATCCGGTCGCCCGCCCGCATATGGGGCAGAACTGCCAGCGTCGTGTCCACGGCCGCCTTACAGTTCAGGTCGATCATATGGTCCGAGTCGTACCGCGTTACCTCCTCATAATCGCCGATCTTTCCGTAGCCCGCACAGTTGACAAAGAGGCCGACCTGCACCTCTTCCCGCAGCAGTTCCTCCAGCTTTGTGATGTTTTCAGCCTCGGTCAGATCCATCGGGATGACCTTCGCCGGATGTGAAAGCTGCCGGGCAAGCTCTTCCAGACGCTCCCGCCGCCGCGCCACAAGCCAGATCTCGTCGATGTTTTTCTCCTGCTCGTCAATTTGCCGGGCGAAAACGCTACCCATTCCGCTGGAAGCGCCGGTAATCAATGCAATTCTCATACGCCGTCCCCTCCCTTCGAATCCCGCGAAATCCCGCCACCGTCCGCTGACCTTCTCTTTCTGCGGTACACAAGCAGCTCCGCCGCAAAGAGAACAAGCCCGACGAGAAAGCACGCCACAACCACGGTTCCCGCGAGGGAAGTCAGAAATCTCCATATAAATTCGGCAATGTCACACACATTTTCCATCCTTGCGATTCCTCTTTTCCTACTGCAAACAACTTACTCTATCTTATGCAACCATGCAATTTCTCCATCACCCGCAGAGATTCTTTTTCAGAAACTCCACTGCGTAATCCAGTCTCTGTTGATTATAGGAAAGCGTTGCAAAATCATGATCCGCGCCCTCCACCGGATGGAGCACGCACTGTCCGCCCAATATTTCCTGCAGGCGCACGGAATAGGAAAAATCCACCGACATGTCCGATGTCCCGTGGACAATCTGAACCGGCCCGGCGTACTTTTTCATCGCTTCCCAGACATTGACTGTTTTCGCATCCTCCACATAGATCCAGCCCAGCTTTGTTCCCCTGAAATCAATATACCCGTTTTCTTCGATATTATCCAGAGAAACGCCCAACATCTCGCTGCCGTGAGCCATATCCGGAATGCACAGCGCCGGCGCCCACAGGCTCAGTGCCTGAATCTGATCCGGCACGGCCGCAGCCGCCAGGCAGGAGACCAGGCCGCCCTGACTCATCCCGTGCAGCGCCACCCTCGACAAATCCGCATACTCCAGTGTCCGTACATATTCCAACAGCGCAAACACATCCGCCACTTCCGTCAGAACCGACATCTCCTCAAACGCACCGTCGCTCTCCCCGCTGCCCATAAAATCAAAGCAGATCGCCGCGATTCCCTCCTCGCAGAGCCTCCGGGCCAGCCGCGTGTGAATAAACAGCGTCTCATTTCGGTTTGCCGTAAACCCGTGGCAGATCACGGACAGCGGCACCTTGTGCTTCGCAGACGCGCCCTCCGGAATGTATGCCATCCCGCGGAGCGTGTAGGTTCCCCTGTTAAATTCTATGTATTTCTGCATGTGCTGTGCCTCCTATTTCAAAACAAGAAAACACCTGTCGTCACATATCTCACAATCACAACCACAAGAAACGCCTGCGCGGCCAGTATCGCCGGCATCCCAACCACGAACTTCGCGTGCCGCGTCTTGTGGCGGAACACATACATTCCCGCCAGACTTCCGATGCTGCCGCCGACCGCGGCTGCACAAACAGCCTCGCCTCCGGGATCCGCCATTTTCCCCTTCTGGCCTTCCGCTTATCGAGTCCCATGGAGAAAAATCCAACGAGGTTGATCACGATCAGATAACCGATCCCTATGATTTTCCAAACCATTCCGCAACGCCTCCGGATATATGAGGAAAAGCCCGGCTTTTTCAAGTCGGGCCAGCTTCCCGTTTATTTCTTCTTTTTCTTCTTTGACGGTTTCGGCTGCTCGGCCTCCGCCTTCACGGTCTGCTTTTTCAGAGACCGGTTTTTCATCATATACCAGATGGCGCCGGTCAGGAAGACAGACGAGTACGCGCCGCAGACCACGCCGACCATCAGCGGGCCTGTGAACTCCCGAATCGAAGACACGCCGAGAACGAAGATCATCAGAACCATGATGAAGGTCGTCAGGGACGTATTGATGCTTCGGGACAGCGTCTGCGTGATACTGTTGTTGACCACCAGCTTCAGATCCGCATTCCGGTTGCCCTCCTCCAGAGCCATGTTCTCACGGATACGGTCAAAGATAACGATGGTAGCGTTGATCGAGTAACCGACCAGCGTCAGCATGCAGGCGATGAAGGCCGTGCCCACGCTCGTCCGCGACAGCGCATAAAACGCCAGCACGATGAGGACATCGTGAACCAGCGCGATGACCGCGCTGCCCGCCAAACGGATATCCTTAAACCGGAACCAGATGTAAATCAGCATGCAGATCGTCGCGATAATCACCGCCCAGATGGCATCGGAACGCATCTCGCTACTGATCGTGGAACTGATATTCTGGGACTCGGAGACGTCATCCTCCGTCACGCCGAAATTCTCACCGAGAATGTCGATCATCTCCTGCCGCTCATCCAGCGTCAGGGTGCGGGTCTTAAACACAACATCCGTGCTGTCCGCCACCTTCTGGGTCTGGATGTTGCTGTCTCCGGTAACCTCTTCAATACAAGGAACAATCTCCTCGTCGATCTCCTCGATCGTGTAGTCCGTGTCAAACGTAACCGTCGTCGAGGTGCCGCACATGAACTCCATGCTGAAGTTCAACGCATTGTTTCCTCCTGCCTTGTAAACGCCCATGCCGACGAAACCGGCCGCAATGATCGCGACGGAAATGCCGATGCAGAGGAAACGCTTGCCGAGGAAATTGATCGGAGCTCTCTGCTTTTTCTCCCCGTAGAATTTCTTATCCTTAAATCCCATCCCGTACAGCGACTTCAGCAGCCACCGGGTGATGACCAGCGCAGTAAACATTGAGAAAATGATACCGAGCGCCAGCGTCGTCGCGAATCCGCGGATGGAGCCGGAGCCGCGCAGATAGAGGACGACCGCCGCGATCAGCGTCGTGATGTTGCCGTCCAGAATCGCGGAGAACGCCTTTTTAAATCCCTCCGTGATGGAGGTGCCGACCGACTTGCCCGCGCCGATCTCCTCCTTGATACGGGCAAATATAATCACGTTCGCGTCCACGGCCATACCGATCGACAGGATGATGCCCGCGATGCCGGCCAGTGTCAGCGTGATATGATACAGATGCAGGACCGACAAAAGGATGCCGGTGTAAATCAGCAGCGCGATGGACGCCGCCAGACCCGGAATCCGATAAAAAATCAGCATAAACACAATGATGATCAGTATACCGATGATGGCCGCGAGGATGCTGGAACTCAGCGCCTGAGAGCCGAGCTTCGCGCCAACCACCTCAGACTGCAGCTCCTCCAGCTCCAATGTCAGGGAACCGCTGCGGATCTGCGTCGCCAGAATCTCCGTCTCCTCGTAGGTATCCATACCGGTGATCTCCGCCACGCCGTTGGAGATCACAGAGTTTACTAGCGGATAGGTGATGCACTCGCCGTTATAGTAAATCGGCAGGTAATCATTCAGATAGGTCGCCGTATATTCCGCAAAAATCTCCGCGCCCTCATCGTTGAGCGTCAATTCCACACAGTAGGATGTGGAACCGGTCATGCTGTCTGTGATTGTCCCTGCCTGAGCGTCCACGACATAATCGCCGGTCATGTAGACCTCTCCGTCCGTCGTCTGGAACTCCAGCGTGCCCGGATTGCCGAGCTCCTCCAGAATCTCATTGGCGTCCGTCACACCGGGAATCTCCACCGTGATCCGGTTGTCGCCGACCTGATAGACCTCCGCCTCCGTGCTGTAGGCGCTGACACGCTGCTCCAACTGGTAGACCGTGTCCGACATATCCTCCGAGGACGGTGTCTCGTCTCCCACAACCTGATAGGTTATGCTGACACCACCGGCCAGATCCAGTCCCAGCTTGATGCCGGCCTCGCTGTCCTTTGCCACCGTGCCCTTCACAACGCCGTAGGTATAATACCCGAGAAGCGCCGTAATCGCCGCCAGTAGGACAAAGACTACGATTGACTTTCTTTTCTTCATTGCGATTTCCCTCCAAACTTAATCGGCTGTCGCCGCTTTTATCATGATTGCGCACTCGATCCGTTTTTTCTGGAGCGCGCAGCCGATATCATATGCATCGTTGATATTCCCGTGGAAATGGTAGGAGTTTGCCGCGCATCCGCCGCTGCAGTAAAACCGTGTGAAACAGTCCCTGCATTTTTCCTTCGCGTAAACATTGCAGCTCTTAAACTCGTCCCGGATGTCCGTCCGCGTCACGCCGTCCCAGACATTCCCCATGAGAAAATCCTCATTCCCCACAAACTGGTGACAGGGGTACAGATCTCCCCACGGCGTCACCGCCAGATACTCCGTGCCGGAACCGCAGCCGGACAGCCGCTTTGCCACGCACGGGCCTCCCTCCAGATCAATCATAAAATGGAAGAAATTAAACTCCCGCCCCTCGGCTTTGCGCCGGACCATCTCGGCCGCCAGCTTGTCATACTCCGCAAAAAGCTGCGGCAGGTCCTCCTCGCGGAGCGCATAAGCCTCCGAATCCTCCGCAACCACCGGTTCAACGGAAATCTGCTGAAATCCCAAATCCGCCAGATGGAGCACATCCTCGGAAAAATCCAGATTGTAGTGGGTATAGGTTCCCCTGACATAATACTTTTCCTGATGCCTGCTCTCGGCAAACTTCTGGAACTTCGGAACGATCAGGTCATAGCTGCCCTGCCCCTTCCGGAACGGCCGCATATGGTCGTTGACCTCCTTGCGCCCGTCGATGCTCAAAACCACATTCCCCATCTCGCGGTTGGCAAACTCCATGATCTCGTCATTTAAGAGCACGCCGTTTGTCGTCAGGGTGAAGCGGAAATTCTTGTCGTGAAGCTTCTCCTGCTCCCGGCCGTAAGCCACAAGCTCCTTCACCACATTCCAGTTCATCAGGGGCTCCCCGCCGAAGAAATCGACCTCCAGATTGCGCCGGTTCCCGGAATTCGCAATGAGAAAATCCAGCGCCCGCTTCCCGACCTCAAAGCTCATCAGCTCCCGTCGGCCGTGGTACTCACCCTCCTCCGCAAAACAGTAGCGGCAGGCGAGATTGCAGTCATGGGCAATATGCAGACAAAGAGCCTTGACCACCGTCGGCCGGCTCTTGAAATCCGTGATGTAATCCTCGTACTCATCCTCCGTAAAAAGCAGGCCGTCCGCGGCAAGCTGCGCCACCTCGTCATAGGCCTCCGCCAGCTCCTCCGGCGGATAAACGGCAGAAAGCTGTCCTACGATCTCCTCCTTGCTGTGCCCCTCATAGAGCGCAATGATCTCGTAGGTCGCATCGTCCACCACATGCACCGCGCCGCTGTTTACATCGAGAACGATATTGTAGCCATTGTTTTTATACTGGTGAATCATGAAACTTCCTTCATAAAATACGTTACACGGCAAAATTCAGAATAACAGTACAAAGACCGCATGCGTTGCGGCATACGGCCTCGTGTAGTGTCTTCATGTCATAATCACAAATCTATAGGCAGCTTATTTATGCTCGCAGCTCTGGTTGCCAACGGTGCAGGATGTCTTGCACGCGGACTGGCAGGAAGTCTGGCACTCGCCGCAGCCGCCCTTTTTGACAGTGTTCTGTAATTTCTTTGTGTTTAATGTCTTTACATGCTTCATAACAAAAACTCCTCTCCGGAAAATTATAGGCTTTACAGAGTATAGCACAGTTCATTTTGAAACGCAAGGGCAACTTACGCCCAGTTCAGAATCATCACACCCCATGCCAGCCCTGCGCCGAACCCCGCTAAAACCACCTTGTCTCCGGACTTTAACAGTCCCTTGCGGTTCACCTCATCCAGAAGAATCGGCACACTGCCGCCGGAGGTGTTCCCGACATTGTCGAGGTTCATCGGCACCTTGTCGATGGAAATCTTCAGCCGCTTCGCGATGGACTCATTGATCCGCGCGTTGGCCTGATGGAGAAGATACCAGTCGATGTCGTCCGCCGTCAGCTCCGCCTTCGCCAGCGTCTCCCGGATCGCCTCCGGAATCTTTTTCACCGCGAACTTGAAGACCTCGCCGCCGTCCATGAAAAGATAATCCGTGGGCTTCTGCTCCGTGACGAATGGGTTGTAGTTCTCACGGCTCTTCACATAGATCGTGCCGCACTTGCTCCCGTCGCTGCCCAGCGTCGCGCCCAGAACGCCGCCCTCCGCCGCGCGCGCCACAACTGCCCCGGCGCCGTCCGCAAACAGCACACAGGTGCTGCGGTCTTTCCAGTCCACGATGCGGGAGAGCGTCTCCGCGCCGATGACCAGCGCCGTCCGGCACATACCAGCCTGCATCATGGAATCCACCACATTCATGGAGAAGACAAGCCCCGCACAGGCCGCATTCAGGTCGAAAGCCGTCGCATTCACCGCGCCGATCTCGTTCTGCACGAGGCAGGCTGTGCTCGGAACCAGCGTGTCCGCGGTACAGGTCGCCACAATGATCAGGTCGATCTCCTCCGCCGTGACCTTCGCCATCTCCATGGCGCGCCGCGCCGCCTCCGTGGACAGGGAAACCGTCGTCTCCTGCACCGAGATATGCCTCTGGCGAATGCCTGTCCGGCTGCTGATCCACTCATCGCTCGTGTCGACAATGGTGGACAGGAAATCATTTGTCACTGTTTTCTCTGGCAGACAACTTCCGGTTCCGATAATCTGTGCTCTCATACTGGCCTCCGCTCCTATATACTCTTATATAAAATCATTTGATAATCAAAGCATTACTTTCAAAGTATAAAAGAAGCACCGGTATTTGTCAACTTAAAGCGTTCAGAGCGGGGCGTTTTTATTTCAGCATAAACTTCGCGAGATCCTTTCGCTGCGGAATGCCGAGCTGCCGCAGAACCGAAGAAATGTGCATTTTGACTGTGTTTGTTGAGATCCCCAGATGTGCGCCGATCTCCTTGTTCGACCACCCTCTGGCCGCCAGCATGGCGATGGTGAATTCCATGGTCGTCAGGTCATCCGCCACGTGATGTCCGGTATCCGGATTGTGAATCTTGCGCCATCCGGCGGAAAAGCTGTAGGTGATCGCAATGATCCGCTTGAAATCATCGGGATAATCCTTGCGCAGAACCGCCTCCAGCATCCCGCCCAGCAGGCCGTGATGCTCCCCGAAGGGCTCAATCAGGTCATCCGGCTGCGCGATTTTCCACGCCTCCAGAAGATGCGCTCTCGCCCGCTTGCTCTGCTTAAGGTTGATATATCACATGGTGGAGACAAGATGAAGATAAATGGAGGGAATCGGATACAGCGTGCTTTCCAGCGCAAGCGCGGTCTCCGAAATGCCGATGCAGACATCGTACTTCCCGTCCAGATAGGCGCGGTGCGCCTGCACGTACAGCGCGAAAAGGCGGAACCCCGGCGGCAACGAAGGAAGAAAATCCCGAATCGAGCCGAGGCTTTCCGACACCGGCAGGTGAAGAAGCACCGATGCACCGATAGCGACGCACATGGCATAGGCACGATAAATCGCAGGCGTATTTTCATCCACCGCCCTGACCGTCGCCTTCACCTGCGCCATCGCCTGTCTCGTCCGCGGAATCCGGTCGAGGGCAAGGTTCGCATAGGCGTAAAGCCAACAGGCAGAAAGGCGGAGCGCCAGATCCGTATGGGTCAGGTATTCCTCGACAATATCCGAAGCCTTTTCCGAGCGGCCACTGAAATAGTAATACTCCGCGAGGGCAATGTTGCGGGTGTCCGCGTCCTCCATCTTTACAATGGACTCCATCGCTGCGCCCGGCGGCCATGGCGTATTCAAGAGCGGCATCGCCACGCGAAGACCATCCTTCGCCCCGGCAACTGATCCTGTGGCGTCCGTCTGTGCGGGTGCGGCTCTCCCGACCGCAAATTCCGTCAGGATCATGCTCTCTTCCTTATCTACAGGCACTTCTGTCTCTCCGGCCGTCCGTTTCTTGTCCGTAACCGCTTCCGTTTTCCCGGCCGTCCGTCTCCTGTCCGCTGGCTTTTCGGCATCCGACGGGATCGCCCACGCGCCGCCGAACTTGACCGCGCCCTCGATGCGCTCCTCGATACAATAGCGCTGCACATACCGCTGTGAGATTCCCCATTTTTCCGCCGCTTCCCTGACCGACATGTACTCCATTTCACTGCCTCCGCAATCCGTTCACTTACTGTGCGGAATTCCGCACAATGCTATTATACACCCCGTAAAATGTTTTTCAAGATTTTCGTTATTTTATTGTTGCGCGAATGGAACGTTTCTGTTAGAATGTTTTCAAAGCATCGTATCTTTTTTCGTAAATGAAAAAATCATACTCATTTACGGTCTGATTATTCTGATTGCTCAGTTTCTTAAAGATTCATGCTTTTACAAGTCCCTATAAAAAGCAGAGAATCGAAAAGCAGCCGGGTTTTCTGCGTATCAAGACACAGGAGGTAAAAAGATGGGAAATGCTTTACGAAAAATCGAGGAGAGGTATCATGCTATGCCAAGTCTGGAGGGTTACAAGAAAATCGAGAAAATCGATGGTGTGATCTATGAGATGTCGCCATCCGCTTCCGTCCGGCACGGAATCATCAACGGCAACATTTACACCGCCGTCAGCAATCAGTTAAAAAACAGTATCTGCAGAGTCTTTATAGAAAATCTGGATTTTTATCTGGGTGAGGATGAATGGCTCGTGCCGGACATCATTCTGGTCTGTGACCCGCATGATATCAAAAACGGGCGGTATCGCGGAAGACCGAAATTTGTAGTAGAGATCCTGAGTCCTTCCACCGCAAGGCGGGATCGCATGATCAAAATGAAAAAATACGAATCTGCCGGGGTGGAAGAGCTCTGGCTTATCGAGCCGAAGGGGAAATCACTGGAAATTTACTATCTCACGGACGGTAAATATGTCTTAGCGGAGAATTATCTGCTGGAGGAGGATAAGGAGGACGAGGACTATAACGCGGATGTGCGAATCCACTTGCACGGCATGCCGAATATTTCCCTTACTCTGGCAGAGATATTTAAGGATTCCGAATGGGGATCCGGGAACTGACATCTATCAAATTATTTTAAACAGGAAAAATC
>JAJQBM010000217.1 GCA_021203285.1 Clostridiales bacterium
ATTCTGGAGCGGATCACGGAGCCGGACAGACAGTTGAAGTTCCGGGTGGCATGGGTGGACGATAACGGGCAGGTTCAGGTCAATACCGGATACCGCGTACAGTTTAACAACGCGATCGGACCTTACAAAGGTGGCCTTCGCCTTCATCCTTCCGTTTACCTCGGCATCATTAAGTTCCTTGGTTTTGAACAGATTTTCAAAAATTCCCTGACCGGCCTTCCCATCGGCGGCGGAAAGGGCGGTTCCGATTTTGACCCGAAGGGGAAATCAGACCGTGAGATCATGGCATTCTGCCAGAGCTTCATGACAGAGCTCTGCAAATATATCGGTGCGGATGTGGATGTTCCGGCCGGCGATATCGGGACAGGCGCCCGTGAGATCGGTTGCATGTTCGGCCAGTACAAGAGAGTTACGGGTCTGTATGAGGGCGTTCTGACCGGAAAGGGTCTGACCTATGGCGGTTCTCTGGCGCGTACCGAGGCGACCGGTTATGGCCTTCTCTACATCACGGAGGAGCTCTTAAAGAGCCACGGACAGGATATGGCGGGCAAGACCTGCGTCGTCTCCGGTTCCGGAAACGTGGCGATTTATGCGATTCAGAAGGCACAGCAGCTCGGCGCGAAGGTTGTGACCTGCTCCGATTCCACCGGATGGGTTTATGATCCGGAAGGGATTGACGTTGATCTTCTGAAGGAGGTCAAAGAGGTTCGCCGTGCCCGTCTGACTGAGTATGCTGCGGCGAGACCGAGCGCGCAGTATCATGAGGGCTGCGGTGTGTGGGCTATCAAGTGCGATATCGGACTTCCCTGCGCGACCCAGAACGAGCTGCAGCTTGAGGATGCAAAGCAGTTAGTGGCAAACGGTGCGATCGCGGTCTGCGAAGGCGCGAATATGCCGACTACGCTGGAGGCAACCCAGTACCTGCAGGAGAACGGCGTATGGTTTATCCCAGGTAAAGCTGCCAACGCGGGCGGTGTTGCGACATCCGCACTGGAGATGTCCCAGAACAGCGAGCGCCTGAGCTGGAGCTTCGAGGAAGTGGATTCCAAGCTGAACGGCATCATGGTGAACATCTATCACAACATCGATGATGCGGCAAAGCGCTACGGCAAAGAGGGCGATTATGTGGCAGGCGCCAACATCGCCGGCTTCGAGAAGGTGGTTGAGGCGATGCTCGCACAGGGCGTTTGCTGATATGTTCAACTTGCATAATTATATGCAGAAATAGCAGACGGATTCTTACAAAATAACGATTTCAAAAATTGTGCTTGTAAAATCACCGAATTTGCGCTAAATTATAGAAGTCTACAAAACGGAGGGTGAGTATATATGAGCAAACAGGAGATTGTTATTGAGGACATCGCCGGGAAATATGAGAACCCTATCGCGGAACTGGTTCGTGTGGCCTGTCAGTTTACCAGCACCATCATGCTGGTGGATGAGACGCACCGGGTGAATGCCAAGAGTATCATGGGAGTTATGGCGTTCTATCGGGCGGGCAACAGTAAGATCTGTATTGAGGCCAGCGGCGACGATGAGAAGGATGCCTTACAGGCGATGGTAAAGTTTCTGCGCGGACAGGAATAGACTTATAAATAAGAAGCACCGGATTTGATTTCCCGGTGCTTCTTTTTGTATGCCTTTTAGTCCAGATCGTCAATTTCCTGTTGGTTGTTATAGGCTTTGATCAGTGTCTTGATCCGATTGTAAGGATTCAGGAGGTCGCTGATCGATGCCTCATGGTTCAGGGTATCGATGATGTAGGCGATGTATTTTGCCATGTCGCAGGAAATGTAATACGGCTTGGAGAGCAGCTCCGGCGACTGGTAGGTCAGGTTGGTTGTGACAACGCGGTAGATCAGTCCTTCTTCCACAGCCTTGTCGAATTTCGCCAGTCCGTTTGTGAAAAGACCGAAGGTCGCGATGACAAAAATCCGGCCCGCATTCCGCTTTTTCAGCTCTCTGGCGACATCGATCATGCTGCCGCCGGAGGAGATCATATCGTCGATGATCCAGACATCCTTTCCGTTCAGGGAGGAGCCGAGGAACTCATGAGCGACAATGGGGTTCATGCCGTCCACGATGCGGCTGTAATCCCGCCGTTTGTAGAACATCCCCATCTCCACACCGAGGACGCTGGCCATGAAGACGGCGCGCCCTGTGGCGCCCTCATCCGGGCTGATGATCATCAGGTGGTCGTTGTCCACCTTGATATCCGGGCACGCCCCCAGGATCCCTTTTACAAACTGGTAAGCAGGCTGTACCGTCTCAAAGCCGCTCAACGGGATCGCGTTCAGGACACGCGGATCGTGCGCATCGAAGGTGATGATATTGTCCACACCCATGTTGACCAGCTCCTGCAGAGCGAGGGCACAGTCCATGGATTCTCTTGCGGTGCGGCGGTGCTGGCGGCTCTCATAGAGGAAGGGCATAATCACGGTGATCCGCTTTGCCTTTGTGCCGGCAGCCGCAATGACACGCTTCAGATCCTGATAATGGTCATCCGGAGACATATGATTCTCAATGCCGCAGAGCTTATAGGTCAGGCTGTAGTTGGTGACATCCACCAGTATGAAGAGGTCATATCCGCGGATACTCTCCTCGATACGGCCTTTCGCCTCGCCGCTGCCGAAACGCGGGCAGGAGGCGTCAATCATATAGGATTCGCGCATGTAGCCCCGGAAAGAGATATCGTTCTCATGCTCATGCTGCCGGATCGTCCGCCACCGTACAAGGTGGTCATTCACAGCCTCTCCGAGTTCACGGCAGCTTTCCAGCGGGATGATACCGAGGGAGCCGACAGGGATGGAGTTCAGGTTTCTCTTGTCGTCATGCATTTGGGATAAATCCTCCTTAAAATATTTTTTGTATCCTTATATCTTTTCCAAACAGATGGAGAAGCAGAAAGTCGCTTGTAATCCTGGAAAAAATACGCTCAGAGTAAATGGATGCAATATCCTGCAGACCCAGGTTGGTGGATATGATCGTTGACCTGCGGTGCAGGATCCGTTCATTTAAGCACACAAAAAACTGGGACGACGTAAATGTATTGGCCATCTCCGTTCCCAGGTCATCAATGATCAGCAGATCACAGTCGAAGATATTGTTGTAATCCGATGCTGCCGCGGTGTCTCTGCGGAAAGCATGCTCCGCCAGACGGTCGAAAAGCTGTTGGGCGGAAAAATATATTACCGAATGTCCCGTGTCGAGGAGCTCCTTTGCCACACAGTGCGAAAGGAATGTCTTTCCGACACCTGTGTCCCCGAAGAGCAGGATATTCTGATACTCTGTGTCAAATTCTTCTGCGAACCGGCGGCATTTGGAGCAGGCGTTCTGCGCCGCTGCCCGCGAGGAGACCGTCGAACCGGGGGCATAGAGGTCGTCCGCATAATACCGCAGGGAGAAGTGTGAGAAATTCTCCTCCTCCAGTATGGAGGTGAGATTGGACTGCGCATAGACCAGATCGATGGACGCCTGCAGAAAACAATGGCATCTGCGGTTCCCGATATAACCGGTGTCCTGACAGTCCGAACAGTCATAGGGCGGTTCAAAATAGTCTGCCGGATATCCGAGTGAAGCAAGCAGCTCCTCCCGCCGGGCGGAGAGGGCGGCGATCTCGTCCGAAGCCCCTGCGAGCGCCCCGGTCTCACCGCTTAAAAGACGGGTCACTCTGGATACACTGCATCTGGCGACCTCGGCATCGAGGCCGGCAAGCTGCGGCGACCGGTCGGCAACTTCTTTTTTTCGGTCGGCAATGAGATGCCGGCGTTTCATCTGCCGATCCTGATAGGAACGCATGATTTCATCATATTGCGTGTTGGTCAGAGACATAACCGCTCCTTCTGCCTTTTACTTTAATGAGTTTTGAACCAGGCGCTTCTGGATCTCATCGTAATTATTCTCCCGCTGCTTAAAATTGATAAAACGGTTGGGAGAAGATGCCGCGGCAGCCGCAGGCCGCTTTGCACGCTGGTTTTGCGACTGCTGGTAGGCTTCGTCCGCTTTCTGTACCTCAGCCAGCGTATGTATATCCTGCGTATGCCATGTCTTCAGGATCGTATTGGCATATCCGAAGCTCGGCTCATGGATCGCGTTGATGGTGCGTGTGCAGGCTTCCACAATCAGTTCGACGGAGAATCCGAGTTTTTCGCTCCACTGCCGGAGATAGTTCATCTCGGCGGGGATCAGATTGCGTCCGCGTATGCCAAAAGCCTTCATCACTGCTGTGTAGACAGCCGAGTCCCGGTTGGAGAGCATGCGCGCATCCTCCACGGTCCGGATGTCCTTTTTTGCATAATCTTCGGCGATCTTCTGCATGTAGCGGAGGCTGGTATGACCTTTGGACACACAATTTTCGATGAGAAACTCAATGAGCTCCGCCGAAAGGTGCAGTTCATCATACCAGAAAAAGAGGTTGTTCAGGTCTGTCTGATTCAGCGTTCGTCCCAGATACTGTTCCGCGATGAACACCAGCTCCCGGACATCGCTGTTCTCGCAGAAGCTCTTTTGCTCATCCGGTGTGTAGGAGGGCTTGTCCGGAAGCGTCGCGCGGATAAAGCGGTCGGCTGTGTCCGCGGGCGGCTCCTTTGGAGCCTGCTGCTGTTCGTGACAGTAATCCGTCAGAAAACAGATGCCGGACAGGCGCCGGTCGTCGTCGTATTCCAGACGGAACAGGTGCAGCTTTTCCCAGTATTTCAGCGCGCGCAGGATATCCCGCTCCGTACAGTCAAAGTGATCTGCAATCTGGGACAATGAAAAACTGCATTCCATCTGATTGACACTGCGAAGCAGGTACAGATAGATCTTGACATATTCACCGTTGGCCTGCGCCATGTATTCGTCAATAAAAATATTCGGCACAGATGTAACCGCTATCGGCGGTTCGTTGTATAACGTAATCATGGACATATGTATCTCTCTCTTTCTCGTTTCAAAGTATAGCACACCGTCTGAAAAAAGAGAAGAAAAAGATACCCACAGTACCTGGTGGAAAACCTGTTAAGGGGATGTGGAAATCGTGGAAACCGGAGTGTAAAAACTCTATTTTCCGTTTAAAAGGGATTCGCCGACACGGTAAATATCCCCCGCACCCATGGTTATCAACAAATCATTGTGTAAAGAATTTTTTACAATGAAATGCTCGATAGCTTCAAATCCGGAGAGGTAATGGCTCTCGGTACCGCGTCTGCGGATCTCCGCGGCCAGATCCTCCATGTGGATGCCGAGTGTGTCGGTTTCGCGCGCTGCGTATACATCCGCAAGGATCACAACATCCGCGAGAGACAGTGCATCCGCAAACTCATTCCAGAATGCCTTTGTGCGCGTGTAGGTGTGGGGCTGAAATACGCACACAATGCGGCCGTGCGGATAGTTTTTGGCCGCGGTCAGTGTGGCGCGGATCTCGGTGGGATGGTGGGCGTAATCGTCGATGACGGTGACACCGCGGAAAACGCCTTTGTACTCGAAGCGCCTTGCCGTCCCGCCGAAGGACTGGAGGCCGCGAAGGATCGCATCCTCTGAGATCCCGGACTCCTCCGCGAACGCGATGGCGGCTAGGGCGTTGGCGACATTATGGCTGCCCGGCACGGACAGGGTGACATGCCCGCACGGCTCTCCGCGCCGTACCCATGTAAAGGAGGCGCAGGCCGTCTCACTGAATGTGACATCCGCTGCGGTATAATCCTCCGCTCCGCGGACGCCGAAGGTTACAGCGCGGCAGGGGAGATCTGCCGTGATCTCCTCCGGTGAATCGATTCCGCTGTTTAAGATCAAAACGCCGCCCTCGCGGGTGCCCGCGGCAAACTGGTGGAAGGAATGGCGAATGTCAGCGAGATCTTTGAAGAAATCCATGTGATCTTCTTCTATATTTAATATGACACTGCAGAGCGGGTGAAAATTCAGGAAGCTGTTGGTATACTCGCACGCCTCCGTGAGAAATACATCCGGTCCGCCTACGCGGATATTTCCGCCGATGGCCTTTAACATGCCGCCGACGGAGATGGTGGGATCCATATCCGCGGCAAGAAGAATATGAGCGATCATGGAGGTGGTTGTGGTTTTGCCGTGGGTGCCGGCGACCGCGATGGAATTCGCATAGTTATCCATTAGCTGCCCGAGAAACTGCGCACGGCTCAGCATGGGGATGCCGGCCGCGTCTGCTGCCTGCCACTCCGGATTGTCCGGATGGATGGCGGCGGTATAGACAACCAGATCGATGGCGGGCGTGATATTTTCTGCCCACTGCCCGATAAAGATCTGTGCGCCGTGTTGCACGAGGCGTTCGGTGAGATCAGAGGCTTTGTTGTCTGATCCGGAGACCGAAAATCCCTCTTTCAGAACAATCTCGGCGAGGCCGCTCATGCTGATGCCGCCGATGCCGATGAAATGAATGTGGATGGGTTTTTGAAAATTTATCTTATACATGATGTCATCCTGCCTGTCTAAAATATTGTCATATGGACACTGGTTTTAGTATAGCAAATTTCGAATAATTGTAAAGAGATTGTTGCAACAACGGCCTGTCCGGTGCTACAATAAAACCCGGTCGTAGGAGGAGGCTGTTGATGTTGGATATATGGAAGAAAATCGGGGCAAAGAGGGATGGCCGGTCGATGGTTTTGATTGTCGGACTGGGAAATCCGGATAAGAAATACGAGAAGACGCGCCACAATATCGGGTTTGATGTGATCGACGCGTTTGCGGAACGATATGAGATCCGTCTCGGTCAGAAAAAGGGGAGAGCGGTCTGCGGGGAGGGATTTGTCGGAGGACAGAAGGTACTGCTTGCAAAACCGCAGACGTTTATGAATCTGAGCGGAGACAGTGTGTCCCGCCTTTTGCAGTTCTATAAGCTGGATCCGGCGAAGAATCTGATTGTGGCCTTTGACGATATCAGTCTGGCTCCGGGCAACATCCGTGTCCGCAGATCGGGCAGCGCGGGCGGACATAACGGCGTGAAGGATATCATTGCGAAAACCGGATCGGACCAGTTCGCCCGGGTAAAGGTCGGTGTGGGGGATAAGCCGACAGGCGGTGATCTGGCGAACCATGTACTGGGGCATTTTTCCCGCGCGGAGCGGGAGCTTGTAGATGAGGCCATACGGGATGCGGTGGATGCGATCGCGCTGATGGCCGGGGGACGGATCGATGAGGCGATGAACCAATATAATAAGAAGAAACAACCGGGAGTTTCAAAATGAAGGCTTTTCTGGAACCGCTGCGGGAGCTGGCTCATTTTGAAGAGCTGGAACAGACGGTATCCCGACGGCGCGGTGTTTTGAGCGCCTCGGGTTGTACGGATGCACAAAAACCACATATCATGTATGCGTTAAACCGGGCGTCGATGGGCGACCGGCTGATTGTCACGTTCAGCGAACAAAAGGCGAGGGAGCTTTTGGAGTCGTACCGCTTTTTTGATCCGGAGGTGCTCTACTATCCGGCAAGGGATATTCTTTTTTATCAGTCGGATGTCCGGGGCAATGCCCTGACCCGGGAGCGGATGCGAGTATACCGTGCGCTGGCCGGGGAAGAGGCGCCTGCCGTCATCACCACATTTGACGCGCTGATGGATCACCTTGCAAAGCCGCAGGTGATCGAGTCCTCGCTTCTGCACTTTGTCCGAGGGGAGAGCATTCGTCTGGAGGAAGTGTGTCGGCAGTTGGTCGGCGTGGGATACGAATATAATTATCAGGTTGAGGAGCCGGGACAGTTTTCTGTACGGTGCGGGATTATGGATATTTTCCCGCTGACAGAGGAGGTGCCGTGGCGTATTGAGCTCTGGGGAGATGAGGTGGATTCCATCCGCAGCTTCAGCCCGGAGAGTCAGCGCTCTCTGGATACCACCGATCGTCTGACGGCCTGGCCGGCCAGCGAGCTGGTGCTGGATCCGGAGCGGATGCGGGCGGGATTGTCCGCGATCGAGGCGGATGCGGAGAGCCTGAGTGAACAGTTCCGAAAGGAAATGAAGACGGAGGAGGCGTTTCGGGTGCGCCGGACGGCCGATGCCGTCCGGGAGGCGCTGGAGGAGCTATCCGCGGTTCGCCAGACAGAGAGCTTTCTGCCGTATTTTTATGAGGATGCGGTCAGCTTTCTGGATTATTTTTCCTACGAGGCGGACCGGCGCGGAAAGCCGTTCTGCATTTTCATGGATGAACCGGTTCGCTGCGCGGAGAAGGGGCGGGCAGTAGAGAAAGAGTTTTCCGACAGCATGCAGCAGCGTTTGGAGAAGGGATATGTGCTGCCGCGGCAGGCGGATATGCTGACAACCGCAGATCAGACGACCACCTCCATTGGGAGGAACCGCTGTGTCCTTCTCTCCTCTCTAGAAACGAGACAGGGAGATTTTGCCGCGGAACGCAGCTTTTATTTTCAGGTAAAATCCGTCAATTCCTATCAGGGAAGCTTTGACCTGCTGAAGCAGGATCTGATCCGCTATAAAAAGGAGCGCTACCGGGTGATCCTTCTGTGCAGCTCGAAGACCAGGGCGCAGCGCATGGCAAAGGATCTGCAGGAGGAGGACATTCCGGCTTTTTTCAGCGCCGATACCGACCGCACGGTGGCGGAGGGGGAGATCATGGTGATCTGCGGCGGCCTGAAAAAGGGCTTCGCCTACCCGGATATCCGGTTTGTCGTGCTGACGGAGACGGATATTTTCGGGGCAGAGAAAAAGAAAAAACCGCACAGGAAGTATAACGGGGGCGAGCATGTGGCCGGCCTCGGCGAGCTGCGGCAAGGAGAGTATGTGATCCATGAAAATCACGGGCTCGGCATTTACCGCGGGATCGAAAAGGTAGAGGTCAATCATACGGTGCGGGATTACATAAAGATCGAGTATGAGGGCGGCGGCGTCCTCTATACGCTGGCGACTCAGCTTGACCTGATCCAGAAGTACAATTTCACCGGTGAGAGCCGGCCGAAGCTGAACCGCCTGGGCGGCAAAGAGTGGAGCAAGACGACCGGGAGCGTCCGGAAAGCGGTACAGGATATCGCGAAGGATATGGTGGAGCTCTATGCCGCGCGCCAGAGCTCGCAGGGGTATCAGTACGGGCCGGATACGGTCTGGCAGACGGAGTTTGAGGAAATGTTCCCCTATGAGGAGACCGACGACCAGCTTCGCGCCATCGCGGAGACGAAGGCGGACATGGAGAGCACAAAGATCATGGACCGTCTGATCTGCGGCGATGTGGGGTTCGGTAAGACGGAGGTGGCGATCCGTGCGGCGTTTAAGGCGGTCCAGGAGAACAAACAGGTGGTTTATCTGGTGCCGACCACGATTCTGGCGCAGCAGCATTACACGAATTTTGTCCAGCGGCTGAAGGATTTTCCGGTGAATGTGGATATGGTCTGCCGTTTCCGTACGAAAGCGCAGCAGCGCGATACATTAAAACGCGTCAGTCAGGGCAGGGTGGATATCCTGATTGGGACACACCGGGTTTTGTCAAAGGATGTTCAGTATAAGGATCTGGGACTGTTGATTATCGATGAGGAACAGCGGTTCGGCGTCTCTCAGAAGGAGAAAATCAAACAGTTAAAAAAGACGGTGGATGTCCTCTCCCTGTCCGCGACTCCGATTCCCCGCACCCTTCACATGAGTATGGTCGGAATCCGCGATATGAGTGTGCTGACGGAGCCGCCGCGGGACCGGATGCCGATCCAGACCTATGTCATGGAGTATAATGAGGAGATGGTGCGGGAGGCGATCGAGCGTGAGCTGGCAAGGGACGGACAGGTCTACTATGTCTACAACCGGGTTGCGGCGATCGCGGAGGTCGCGGGGCGGATTGCCCGTCTCGTGCCGGACGCGCAGGTGGCGTTTGCCCACGGGCAGATGAGCGAACGGGAGCTGGAACAGGTGATGTACCGGTTCATGAACGGGGAGATCAATGTCCTTGTCTCCACCACGATCATTGAGACCGGTATGGACATTGCGAATGTCAACACGATCATTATTCACGATGCGGATAATATGGGACTGGCACAGTTGTATCAGCTCCGCGGCAGAGTGGGGCGGTCCAACCGGACGGCGTATGCGTTCCTCATGTACCGCGGGAACCGGATGCTGCGGGAGGTGGCGGAGAAACGGCTGTCCGCCATACGGGAATACACGGAGCTGGGCAGCGGCATCCGCATTGCCATGAAGGATCTGGAGATCCGCGGTGCCGGAAATCTGCTGGGCGCGGAGCAGCACGGGCACATGGAGGCAGTGGGATATGAGCTGTACTGCAAGATGCTTAAGGAAGCGATTCAGTCCGAGCAGGGCATCGTGTCGGAGGAACCGTTTGACACGGTGGTCGATATCGAAGTCAGCGCATATATACCGGCCTCTTATATCGAGAACGAAGCCCTGAGGCTGGACATTTACAAGAGAATCGCCGCCATCGGTTCCGAACAGGAGAAGGAGGAGATTCTGGATGAAATGATCGACCGGTTCGGGGAGCCACCCCGGCCGGTGCTGGATCTGCTTCTGGCGGCGCAGCTTCGCCGACAGGCGCATCAACTGTATTTTACCGAGATAAAGGAAAGCCCGGACAGCGTTTGCTTTACCCTGTTTGAACGGGCAAAGCTGAATCCAGCGAAGATCCCGGATCTGGTGGAGCAACTGCGCCCGCGGCTGACATTTGTCGCGGATCAGAAGCGGCCGCGCTTCCTTTACCGCCGAAAAAAAGGCGATCCGGATACGGTGGAGACCGTAAAAATGGTTTTGGACGCGTATCAGCAGATCTGTATGTGACAGCGGTAAAGAATAAAAACTTTTCGCACT
>JAJQBM010000107.1 GCA_021203285.1 Clostridiales bacterium
ACGGGTCGTGACGGGTAAGCACGTTTATTGACAAAGAATGAAAATGCGATATAATAAAGCTTTGTAAGAGGAAACTTTCTGATGTGTTTTATTTGGTAGGAAATGGAGAGACCTGATGAAGAAAAAAGAAAGGAAATTTGAGAAAAATCAGATATGTGAGTTTATTATCCTGCTGGTGATTGCGGCGGTCTGTCTGGTATGCAGTCTTCTGATCGGCTCCGCGGAGAAGACGGAGACCATTCAGGAGGTGATGAAGGACGGAGTGCTGCATGAGACCGGAAGGATCAGCCTTCTGGGACTGATGGAGGTGAATCCGGCATACATTTCATCCTTGATTGTCGTGATCGCGCTGCTGGTGTTTGCGGCTTGCGTCCGGATTTTTGTGATTCCGTATTTCCAGTATGTGCCGGGGAAGTTCCAGTTGCTGCTGGAGACGTGGGTTGGCTTTTTTGACAACATGGCAAAGTCCAACAGCCCCCATCGCCATAAGTTTTTAAGCGTATACATTTTTACGGCGGGGAGTTATATTTTTATCGGCACGCTCTTTGAATTGCTCGGGTTGCAGTGGGTAACGACGCATGGGACATCGATCGCTCTTCCGGCACCGCTCTCGGACATCAACGCGGCGATCGCCATGGGGTGCCTGTCCTACGGCATCATCATGTCGGGCGGCATTGCGGGAAACGGGCTGAAGGGTGTTGGAAAGACGCTGAGGGATTTCTCCCTTCCGATTTCCATGAGCTTCCGTCTGTTTGGAGCGCTGCTCTCCGGTTTGCTGGTAACCGAGCTGGTTTACTACTTTGTTCAGCTCAGTTTTATCCTGCCGGTGGTGGTCGGTATTTTGTTTACATTGCTGCATGCGCTGATTCAGTCCTATGTCCTGACGATGCTGACGGCACTGTTTTACGGGGAGGTTTCCGAGCGGCATCCGAAGAAACCTCGGACAGCAAAGCCGAAGCAGAAATCGCTGGCAGATCAGGCCGGATGACCTTAATGTAAGACGTTGCATTTACTTTATTGTTTTTATAGTTTAATACGGGCAAGACCCGAATGGGAGGAAAAGAAAATGAAAAAAACCTTAAAGAAAGTGATTCTGATCCTCACGATGGTAATGATGTTCTCGGGATTTTCGCTGGTAGCCTTTGCTTCTACAGCAAATGACGCGGACAGCACGGCGGTGACCACGGAGGCAGAGACGGAGGAGACGACAGTGAGTGAGGATTCCGCGACCGGAAGCAAAGCGTATGCGGCGGCGGTGGCGATCGGTCTGGCCTCGGCGGGCGGCGCCATCGGTATGGGTATTGCCATTGCGAAGTCTGTGGAGGGCATTTCCCGTCAGCCGGAGGCATCCGGCAAGATTCAGACGAACCTTATGCTTGGACTGGTTTTTGTGGAGACCGCTATCATCTATGCGTTGATCGTTGCGATTCTGGTCATCTTTGTCCTGTAGGGGAGGTATAAATTATGCCTTTGAATATTGATATACAACAGATATTCCTTCATCTGTTTAACTTTGCGATTCTCCTCGCGGGACTGTATTTTCTCCTGTATAAGCCGGTGAAGAAGTTCATGGATAAGCGGACTGACTATTACCGGCAGATGGACGAGGAGGCGAAGGAGCGCCTTGCGCAGGCGGAGGAGCTGAAGTCTTCTTATGCAAAGCAGCTTGACGGTGTAGATGACGAGATCCGCAAGGAGCGCGCAAAGGCAGCCGAGCGGATTGAGGAGCAGACCTCCGGCCAGATTGAGGACGCGAAGGTGCAGTCTGAGAAGATTCTGGCTGAGGCCCGCGAGAATGCGGAGCTGGAGCGCCAGAAGATCGTCGCATCCGCCCGTCAGGAGATTGTGGATCTGGCTGCGCAGACCGCACAGCAGATCATCCGTCAGTCGCTTGAGACAGCCGAGGGGAGTGAGTGTGATGAAGGATAAACGCACGCTGGAACATGCGGAATATTATCTGGAACAACTGCGCGAGGAGTGGACGCAGGCAGTCACCGGGAGCAATGATGATCTGATCACCCTGATGCGCGAGACCATAGAAAACTGGGAGCCGGATTCCATCGGCGATGAGGATGGGAGAGTCCTCACGGTCGGCGACGGGATCGCTACGGTGAGCGGGCTGGAGGAAGCGGCTTACGGTGAGATCCTGTTGTTTTCTGCGGGCATTCGAGGAATGGTGCAGGATTTGAAGGAGGATGCCATCGGCTGTATCCTCTTCAGCGATGACAGGGAGATCACGGAGGGCAGCCCGGTGCGGCGCACCGGCAAAACGGCGGGTGTTCCGGTCGGGGAGGGATTCCTCGGAAGAGTGGTGGATGCCCTCGGCAGCCCGATCGATGGAAAAGGCCCGATTCTCAGCCGGGAATATCGTCCGGTGGAGACCGCTGCTCCGGGAATCATTGACCGTCAGCCGGTTAACCGTCCGATGGAGACGGGACTTCTGACGATTGATTCCATGTTTCCCATCGGAAGGGGACAGCGTGAGCTGATCATCGGCGACCGCCAGACGGGAAAGACAGCGATCGCGCTGGATACGATACTGAATCAAAAGGGAAAAGATGTCATCTGCGTATATGTGGCGATCGGCCAGAAGGCGAGTTCTGTCGCGCAGTTGGTGGAGACACTTCGCAAGCGGGAGGCACTGAGTTATTCTGTTGTAGTCTGCGCATCGGCCAGTGATCCGGCGCCGCTGCAGTACATCGCGCCGTATGCGGGAACTGCGCTGGGCGAATATTTCATGGAGCGCGGAAAGGATGTCCTCATCGTGTATGACGACCTCTCCAAGCACGCGATCGCGTACCGCGAAATCTCGCTTTTACTGGAGCGTTCCCCGGGGCGTGAAGCCTATCCGGGTGATGTTTTTTATCTTCACTCCAGACTTTTGGAGCGCTCGGCTCATCTCTCCGATGAGCGGGGCGGCGGCAGCATGACGGCGCTGCCGATCGTAGAGACGCAGGCGGGCGATGTGTCCGCGTATATTCCGACCAATATCATTTCGATCACGGACGGACAGATCTTTTTGGAGAGCAACCTGTTTTTCGCCGGGCAGCGCCCCGCAGTGAATGTCGGGCTTTCGGTCTCCCGTGTGGGCGGCGACGCCCAGACGAAGGCGATGAAAAAAGCGGCCGGGACGATCCGCCTGGATCTGGCACAGTACCGTGAGATTGAGGTATTCACACAGTTTTCCAGTGATCTGGATGAGACGACAAAGCGGCAGCTCACCTATGGGCAGGGGCTGATGCGCCTGCTTCGGCAGAAGCAGTATCACCCTATGAAACAGCATGAGCAGGTAATTTTGCTGGTGGCCGCCCTCGATCACCGGATGCAGGACGTGCCGGTGACCCGGATTGACGATTTCCGCGACGGCCTTCTCGCCTATATGGAGGAGACGGCGGCGGATATCTGTAAGGAAATCGACCGGAAGGGATTGCTCTGTGAGGAAGACCGCGAGGAGATTCTTCGTCTCACCGGGGAGTTTGCGGAAAAGTTTGATAAGTAAGGGTTTGTGGTATCATGGCAAGTGTCAAGGAGATCAAAAACCGAATAAAGGGCGTGAAGGATACGCAGAAGATCACAAACGCCATGTATCTGATCGCCTCCACGAAAATGCAGCGGGCCAAGGCGGAGCTGGATCGCTCCCATCCGTATTTTGAGGCGGTCCGTGCGGAGATTAAGCGTATTTTCCGGACAGCGGGGGAAGTGGACAGCATCTATTTCTACTCGGAGGACGGAATCGCGGAGAAAAACGGCACATATGCATGCCTTGTGATCACGGCGGATAAGGGATTGGCCGGGTCGTATAACCAGAGCGCCATCAAGGAAGCGCAGAAGCTTCTTGACGAGCATCCGGACACGAAGCTGTTTGTCGTGGGGGAGTATGGCCGGCAGTATTATGCCAGACATGGGATCCCCATCGAACAGAGCTTCCTCTACACAGCCAAGAATCCGACGGTCTACCGGGCCCGCGAGATCACGGAGGTACTGTTGGAGCGGTATGACACGGAGGAGTTTGAGAAGATCTATATCGTCTATACGGACATGAAAAACCGCCTGAACCAGGAGGCGATCACGTACAGAATTCTGCCGTTCCACCGGAAGTACTTTGCGGATACGTTTGAGAAAGAACGGCCGGTGACGCAGAAGTTTGAGTTTATGCACTCGGTGCAGCAGGTGCTGGCGTCCACAATACGCAGTCTTGTCGCGGGATTTATCTACGGTGCGCTGGTGGACAGCTTTTGCTGTGAGCAGAGCGCGCGGATGACGGCGATGGATGCGGCCAACCGCAACGCGGAAAAGATTTTGTCGGAGCTGTCCGTACAGTACAATAAGGTTCGGCAGAACCTGATCACGCAGGAGATCACAGAGGTATCCGCAGGGGCGAAAGCACAAAAAATGAGCAGATAAGCACTGTTTGTTGACAGAAGGAAGGAGGTGCCTTATGGGCACAGGAACAATAGCGGGGATTTCGGGACCGGTGGTGGATGTCCGTTTTCCAGCCGGACAGCTTCCGAAGATTAAGGAGTCGCTGACGGTCACCGCAGACGGCAAAGAGCGTGTGATGGAGGTCTCCCAGCATCTGGGAGGGAATGTTGTCCGCTGTATTGTGCTGGGATCCAGTGACGGACTGTGCCGGGGCATGGAGGTGCAGGCGGACGGAGCGGGAATCCGTGTTCCGGTGGGCACTTGTACGCTGGGACGGATGTTCAATGTTCTGGGACAGCCGATCGACGGAGGCGAGCCCATTCCGGAGACCGAGCAGCGGTGGGAGATCCACCGGAAGGCGCCTGCCTTTGAGGAACAGCAGTCGGCGACGGAGATTCTGGAGACAGGCATCAAGGTCATCGACCTGTTAGAGCCGTATCCGAATGGAGGGAAAATCGGCCTGTTCGGCGGCGCGGGTGTCGGAAAGACGGTTTTGATTCAGGAATTGATCCACAACGTTGCCATGGAACACGGCGGATATTCGATTTTTACCGGCGCCGGAGAGCGCAGCAGAGAGGGCAATGACCTCTGGCGCGAGATGCAGGAGAGCGGCGTTGCGGAGAAGGCCGCGCTGGTCTTCGGACAGATGAATGAGTCTCCGGGCGTCCGTATGCGGGTCGGCCTCTCCGGTCTGACGATGGCGGAGTACTTCCGCGATGAGGAATACAAGGACGTTTTGCTGTTTATTGATAATATTTTCCGATTTGTTCAGGCGGGCAGTGAGGTTTCCACGCTGCTCGGGCGTATGCCTTCTGCAGTGGGATATCAGCCGACGCTTGCGGAGGAGATGGGCGCCCTGCAGGAGCGGATTACCTCGACGAAGCGCGGTTCGGTCACTTCCGTGCAGGCGGTTTATGTGCCGGCGGATGACCTGACGGACCCGGCGACTGCGACGACCTTCGCGCATCTGGATGCCACGACCGTGCTCAGCCGACGCATCGCGGAGCAGGGAATTTACCCGGCGGTGGATCCGCTGGCTTCCACCTCACGAATTCTGGAGGCGGATGTCGTGGGACAGGAGCATTACGATACGGCGCGAAAAGTGCAGGAAATATTGCAGAAGTACAATGAATTGCAGGATATTATAGCAATTCTGGGCATGGATGAGCTGGGCGAGGAGGATAAGCAGGTGGTATACCGGGCGCGAAAGATTCTGCGTTTCCTGGCGCAGCCCTTCCATGTGGCGGAGAAGTTCACCGGCGTTCACGGCGTGTATGTGCCGCTGGCCGAGACGATCCGCAGCTTCAAGGCGATTGTGAACGGGGAGATGGATGACTATCCGGAGGCCGCGTTCTATAATGTGGGCACCATTGAGGATGTGAAGGAGAAGGCGAGAGCGATGGAGGATACCGCGGCATGAATACGTTTCAACTGTCAATTCTTGCTTCAGACCGCAATTTTTACGAGGGTCCCTGCGAGTCGCTGATTTTTCCGGTGCAGGAGGGCAGCTACGGTGTGCAGGCCGGTCACTGCAATATGATTGCGGCCATTTATCCGGGGAAGCTTTCCTATCGGGTGCCGGGGGAGGAGCTTAAGATTGCGGCGGTTTCGGAGGGGATGGTCAAGATTGAAAACAATCAGGTTCTGGTTCTCGTGGACGCTGCGGAACATCCGGAGGAAATCGATCTGAAACGTGTGCAGTTGGCGGCGGATCACGCCAGAGAGGTAATGCTCCAGAAACAGCAGATCTGGGAATACCGTACTGCGCAGGCACAGTTATCACGGGCGATCGCCCGCATGAAGGTACGAAGCGACAGCATCAGGTAGTATCGGGTAAGTAATATGAATACGGTTTTGAAAACAATTTTAGCCTGCATCATCGCCAGCGCAGGGGCCGGTATCGGAACCGGGTTCGCCGGGATGAGCGCAGCGACGGTGATCACGCCGATGCTGGCCACCTTTGTCGGGATGCCGACATATGAAGCGGTCGGCATTGCACTGGCCAGCGATGTTCTCGCCAGCGGCGTGTCAGCCTATACATATTCAAAAAATAAGAATATTAACATAAAAGATGCGATACTGATGGTTGTCTTTGTCCTCGGCTTTACGGTCATCGGGAGCAAAGTATCCAGCACGGTGGAGAATGGGACGATGAGTCTCTTCTCCATCTGTATGACATTGTTTTTGGGGATTCAGTTCCTGACTAAGCCGAATAACCGGCCGACAAAGCTGCAGGAGCTGATTCCGGACCAGGGTAAGAATCTTCAGGTGATGGCGGCCGGAGCGATTGTCGGTTTTGTCTGCGGTTTCCTCGGGGCCGGCGGCGGCATGATGATGCTTTTTGTGCTGACGATTATTATGGGTTATGAGCTGAAGACTGCGGTGGGTACCAGCGTCTTCATTATGACATTTACGGCCTTTACCGGCGCGGCGACGCATTTCGTGATTGAGGCGCCGCAGAATTTTCTGGCGCTGGTTTTGTGTATCATTCTGACATTCATCTTTGCCCATTACTCGGCGAAGCTGGCAAACCGGATTCCGGATGAGGCCATGCACCGGGTTACGGGAATGATTCTTCTGCTGATTGCGGTGATTGTCATTCAGACGAATTATCTGACATAATGAGAATATCAGGGCCAGAAAGGAGGCTGTTTGCTGTGGGAAAGAGAAAACGGTTCCGGTTTTCCCGTACACAGATGATCATGGCCGGTTTTCTGGTCATTATATTAGCAGGCACCTGCCTGCTGATGCTTCCTTTTGCCGCGCGGGACGGACAGGAGACGACGCTTCTCGGGGCGCTGTTTTCCTCGGCCTCGGCTACCTGCGTGACCGGTTTGGTCGTGTATGATACATGGACGCACTGGACGCTTTTCGGACAGCTTGTTTTGCTGACCCAGATCCAGATCGGCGGTCTCGGGGTGATTACGATCGGCAACTTTGCCATGATCCTTCTCCGGAAACGGATCGGTCTCGGAGGACGTGAACTGATCCATGAGAGCCTGAGCACGCTGCAGCTTCGCGGCACGGTGAAGCTTGTGCGGCGCATTGTTCAGGGAACGCTGTTGTTTGAGGGGATAGGGGCGGCGCTCCTCGCAATCCGGTTTGTGCCGCAGGTGGGTATCCCTCGCGGCATTTACTATGGCATCTTCCACGCAGTCTCCGCATTCTGCAACGCGGGCTTTGACCTGATGGGACGATGGGGAGAATACTCTTCTTTTACCGCATACATGTCGGATCCGCTGGTAAATCTGACGCTGATCGCGCTGATTGTTATCGGCGGCATCGGGTTTCTGGTCTGGGAGGACCTGCTGGAAAACCGGTGGCATTGGAGACGGTATCATCTGCATACAAAGATCGTCCTTTTGACGACAGCCGTGCTGCTTGCGGGCGGAACCGTGCTGTTTTTGCTTGGCGAGCGGGGGAATCTATTTGCCGGAATGACGGCGGGGGAGCGGCTGCTGGCGGCGCTGTTTGCGGCGGTGACTCCGAGGACAGCGGGGTTTAACACGGTGGATATCGCGGCGATGACAAGCGGAAGCAAGGTGGTGACGATGTGTCTGATGTTTGCCGGCGGCAGTCCCGGCTCGACGGCGGGCGGCGTTAAGACAACAACGATCATGGTGCTTTTTCTCTATATCCGCTCTTATCTTCGCAGAGACGAGGATTGTGAGATTTTCCGGCGCAGGATCGGGCAGGATGCGCTGAAACGGGCCAGCGTAGTGGTAGTGATCAATTTCTCTCTGGCGCTGACGGCGATTCTGATACTGCTGATCGGTCAGAATCTGCCCCTGGCGGATGTGATGTTCGAGGCATTTTCTGCTATCGGCACGGTGGGGATGTCAACCGGAATCACAAGGGAGCTGAATACACTGTCTGCGATCGTGATCATGCTGCTGATGTTCCTCGGCAGGGTGGGCAGCCTGAACTTTGCCATGTCGTTTACGGAGCGGAGAAACAGAGATGAGCTGAGATATCCTCAGGAGGATATCATTGTCGGATAGGTCTGAAGGATATGAGGAGAAAAATATGAAATCTTTCCTTATCATAGGGGCGGGGGATTTCGGCCATTATCTTTGCCGGGATCTGGCGAAAATGAAAAATGAGGTTTTGATTGTCGACAAAAACGAGATGGCGCTGGAGGATCTGCTGGATGTGGCGACTAGTACGCTGATCGCGGACTGCAGGCGGGAAAGCGTATTAAAACGTCTCGGCGTGTCGAATTTTGATGTCTGTTTTGTCTGCATCAGCGGTAATTTCCAGAGCAATCTGGAGATCACCAGCCTGCTGAAGGATTTGGGGGCGCCGTATGTGGTCAGCCAGGCCGGGAACGAGGTACACATTAAGTTTTTGCTCCGCAACGGCGCGGACGAGATCATTCATCCGCACAAGGATTCCGCCATGCGCGCGGCAGTCAAATACAACAGTGAGCATGTTTTTGACTATGTGGACCTGAAGGACGGCTATTCGGTTTATGAGATTACACCGCTTCCGGAGTGGGTGAACCGGAGTATTCTTGACTCTGATATCCGGGCAAAATATAACGTATATATCATCGGTATTGTCCATGGAGAGGGAAGGACGGATTACATGCCGCATCCCCAGACGATTATCCGGGGAGACGACCATCTTATGATCCTCGCTCACGAAGATACGATGGAGAAGATGTTGAGGAAGATTACTTGACCTTATTCCAATATGATTTTATGAAATATGCGTTTGCCGCCATCCTGATCATTGCCCCACTGTTCGGCATCCTCGGCACCATGATCGTGAATAACAAGATGGCGTTTTTTTCGGATGCGCTGGGACACTCCGCCCTGACCGGCATCGCGGCGGGCGTGATTTTCGGCATCGCGGATACGAGTCTGTCCATGGTGATTTTCGGCATCGCCTTCGCGCTTTTGCTGAACTGGGTGAAAAGCCGGAATGTTGCTTCCACGGATACGATCATCTCCGTGTTTTCATCCTGCTGTATCGCTATCGGACTGGCGATTCTCTCCAGAGGCGGGAATTTCAGCAAATATTCCAGCCTCCTTCTGGGCGATGTGCTGAGCATCACGAAGCGGGAGATCGTTTATCTTCTGCTGATTTTTATTGCGACGATCATCTTCTGGATTTTTTGTTATAACCGCCTGCAGGCGATCAGCCTGCACCGGGCGCTGGCGAAGAGTCGGCAGTTTCGGATTGCCCGGATTGAGAATCTGTTTTCGATTTTTATCGCGCTGGTGGTCATGCTGTCCATCAAGTGGATCGGCATCCTGCTGATCAACGCGCTGCTAATCCTTCCGGCGGCGTCCTCCCGGAATATTTCGGAAAATGTCCGTGAATATCATCTGTTCTCGATTATTTTTTCTGTGTTTTCGGGAATACTGGGGCTGGTGGTTTCCTACTATACCGACATGGCGACCGGACCGATGATCGTAATCATCGCGTCGGTGATCTTTTTTGCCACTTATTTTTACGGAAGAAACCGGTAAAAGGAATATGAGAAAAAATCTTTATTTTCTGAGGGAACATAAGGCTACGGTCATCGGCCTGCCGGAGAGTAAAAAAGCGGCGGTCTGCATTCCACTGATTGAGACGGAGGAGGGGTATGACATCCTCTTTGAGGTGCGGGCGGCGGACATCGAAAGTCAGCCTGGTGATATCTGTCTGCCGGGCGGTGCGGTAGAGGAGGGCGAGACGACGAGGGAGGCTGCCCTTCGGGAGACGCAGGAGGAGCTGCTGGTCCGTGCGGAACAGATTGAAGTCCTGGGTCTCATGGATCTCTTCGGCGGCGGGGCGGGCCGCCTGTATGTCTATCCCTATGCAGCATTTTTAAGAGAATATCAGGGAACGTTCAGTCGGGATGAGGTGGAGACGGTCTTTCGCGTTCCGCTTGACTTTTTTCTGGAGAATGAACCGGAGGTTTACCACACGACGATGAAGGTGATTCCGGAGGAGAGCTTTCCCTACGACCGCATCCATGGCGGGCGGGAGTACGGCTGGCGGGAGCGTCGTGAGGAGGTTCTCTTCTATCAGTATGTAGA
>JAJQBM010000116.1 GCA_021203285.1 Clostridiales bacterium
CCGTTGATCTGTACCGCGATCTCCACGGTGGACTCCACGGTCTTCGACTCGTCGTATTCCGGCCAAGACTGCTGGTAAACCCTGCCTTCTCCGCCGCTCCGACTGCAGATCTCCTCCGTGATGTGAGGCGCCACCGGATTCAGGAGAACCACCAGCGTCTTCAGCTCATCCCTTGTGACGCTTCCCTTCGTGTAAAAATCATTGATAAGCGCCATCATCGCGGCAATGGCCGTATTGTATTTCAGATTTTCAAAGTCATCGGATACCTTCTTAATGGTCTGGTGCATCTTTGTCTCCAGATCCTTGGAATATCCGCTCTCCTCCGTCACAATATCCTGCAGACGCCAGACGCGCTCCAGAAATCTGCGACAACCCTTTACGCCGTCCTCTGACCAAGACGCCGCCAGATCAAAGGCCCCGATAAACATCTCGTAAGTGCGCAGCGTATCCGCGCCGTATTCGTTAACAATGTCGTCCGGATTGACAACATTTCCGCGGGACTTTGACATCTTCTCGCCGTTCTCGCCCAGAATCATGCCGTGGGAAGTCCGCTTCTGATAGGGCTCCGGGCAGGGCACCACGCCCTCATCATAAAGGAACTTGTGACAGAAGCGCGAATACATAAGGTGGAGCGTCGTGTGCTCCATGCCGCCGTTGTACCAGTCCACGGGCATCCAGTATTCCAGCGCTTCCTTGCTCGCAAGCGCGTTTTTGTTCTTCGGATCGGTGTAGCGCAGGAAATACCATGAAGATCCCGCCCACTGCGGCATGGTGTCCGTCTCGCGCTTTGCCGGCCCGCCGCAGCAGGGGCATTTGGTGTTGACCCAGTCTGTCATGGCAGCCAGCGGTGACTCACCGTTGTCCGTCGGCATATAGCTGTCCACCTCGGGCAAAAGCAGCGGAAGCTCGCTCTCGTCGATCGGGACAAACCCGCATTTCTCACATTCCACGATCGGAATCGGCTCGCCCCAGTATCTCTGGCGGGAGAAAACCCAGTCGCGCAGTTTGTAGTTGACCTTCGCCTCGCCGATTCCCTGCTCCTCCAGATAGGCGATCATCTTGTTTTTCGCGTCGCGCACCTCCAGACCGTTTAAAAAGCCGGAGTTCACCAGCACGCCGGTCGCCACATCGGTAAAGGCAGCCTCGTTTACATCCACTTCCTCGCCGTTTTTCGCAACAACCTGAATGATCGGGAGACCGAACTTTTTCGCAAACTCCCAGTCTCTGCTGTCATGCGCCGGAACGGCCATGATGGCTCCCGTGCCGTAGCTCATCAGCACATAATCGGACACCCAGATGGGAACCTCCTCGCCGTTGACCGGATTGATCGCGGTCAGACCATCGATGGCCACACCCGTCTTGTCCTTTGCGAGCTCCGCACGCTCAAAATCAGACTTTCGGGCAGCCTGCTCGCGGTACGCCTCAATCTCAGCCCAGTTTTTGATCTCATCCTTATACTGATCCAGATACGGATGCTCCGGGGATACGACCATATAGGTCACGCCGAAAAGCGTGTCCGCCCTCGTCGTATAGATGCGCAGCTTCTCCTCCTTCCCCTTGATCGGGAAATCGACCTCCGCGCCGGTGGAACGCCCGATCCAGTTTTTCTGGGAAACCTTCACGCGCTCGATGTAATCCACATCGTCCAGCCCCTCGATGAGCTTATCCGCATAGTCGGTGATCTTTAACATCCACTCGCTCTTGACCTTGCGTACTACCGGGGAACCGCAGCGCTCACAGACGCCATTTACAACCTCCTCGTTCGCTAGACCGACCTTGCAGGACGTGCACCAGTTGATAGGCATCTCCTTTTTATATGCCAGTCCCTTTTTAAAGAGCTGTAAGAAAATCCACTGAGTCCACTTATAATATTCCGGATCCGTCGTGTTGACCTCGCGATCCCAGTCAAGGGAGTATCCGAGAGCGTGAAGCTGTCCCTTGAACCGTGCGACATTCTTCTCTGTCACGACCGCCGGATGAATCTTATTCTTGATCGCGTAATTCTCCGTCGGCAAACCAAATGCGTCCCACCCCATCGGGAAGAGAACATTGTATCCCTGCATCCGACGCTTCCGGGAAACGATATCCAGCGCGGTATAGGGTCTCGGATGCCCCACATGAAGTCCCTGTCCCGAAGGGTAGGGGAACTCTACCAGCGCGTAATATTTCGGTTTTGAATAATCATCCGTCGCGGCGAAAGCCTTCTCATCATCCCAGACTTTCTGCCACTTCGGTTCTACAACTTTGTGATCATAAGGTACAGCCATAATTCATTTCCTCCTCATTATTCCATTCAAGAAGTTTATCACAACATGATGTTGAAATCAACAAAACGAAAAAAGAATATTTCAGATAAAAGAAATGGGAACCGCAAAATTATCTCTGCGGCTCCCACTGTATGATTCCATGATACTCTGAATTTATATCCGTCTCACCGGTATCCTGCGATCTACTCCTCCGCTCTCGCCGCGATCTCTTTCTCCTGAATATCGGCGGGCGCCTGCTCGTAGCGGGCAAACTCGTAGGAATAGGTGCCTGCTCCGCCGGTCATGGAGCGAAGGCCGGTGTTGTATCCGAAGAGGGACGCTGTCGGGATATCCGCGACGATCTCCTGCTTCCCGCCCTCGACCGGGTTCATGCCGAGCACACGGCCGCGGCGCTTGTTCAGATCACCCATGATATCACCGGTGTATGCGTCCGGAACCAGCACCTTCAGGGAGGAGATGGGCTCCAGCAGTACCGGAGACGCCTCCATAAAGCCCTTCTTAAACGCCTGAATCGACGCGGTCTTAAACGCCATCTCGGAGGAATCGACCGGATGGTAGGATCCGTCGTAGAGAACCGCCTTGACGCCGACAACCGGATAACCGGCCAGCGGTCCCTTCTCAACCGCGTCCTGAATGCCCTTCTCACCCGCCGGGAAATAGTTCTTCGGAACCGTGCCGCCGACGACAATCTGCTCGAAGACATACGGGCTCTCCAAATCGCCGGAGGGCTCAAAGATCATCTTGACATGACCGTACTGTCCGTGTCCGCCGGACTGCTTCTTGTATTTCGCCTCAACATCAGCCTTTTTGCGGATGGTCTCGCGGAACGGCACGCGCGGCTTCTCCAGCGTGATCTGTACTTTATACTTGTCCTGAAGCTTGCTGACAACCACATCCAACTGCTGATCGCCGATGCCGTAGAGCAGAGTCTGACGGTTTTCGCTGTCATTGACAACCTTGAGCGTCAGATCCTCCTGCATCATCTTCTGCAGGGATTGGGAAACCTTGTCCACATCCGCCTTGTTCACCGGCTTGTAGCTCATGTAGGTGTAAGGCTTGGAGATCGCGGTCTTGATGAACGTGACCGGCGTCGCCTTGGTGGAAAGGGTGTCTGTGGTGACGACCTTATTCAGCTTTGCCAGCGCGCCGATATCGCCGGCGTGAAGCTCGGAGACCTCCTCCGGCTTGTTGCCGCGGAGCACATAGACCTTTCCGATCTTGTCGTCCATCCCGCGCTCGTCATTAAAGAGGACATCGTCCGTCTTGATTACGCCGGATGTGACCTTGATCAGCGAATATTTTCCGATGAAAGGATCCACGATCGTCTTGAAAATATAGGCGCTCTTGGGCTTTGCAAAGATAAAGTCCGCGTCAAATACTTCGTTGGATTTGATGTTGATTCCCTTGCACTCCTTCTTATCCGGGCTCGGCAGATACTTCACAATATCATCCAGCAGCGTAAATACGCCGTGTGCATCGATGCCCGCAGCCACGGAGATCGGAACGATGGAGCCATCGAGAACGCTGACGCGGAGGGCCTGACGGATCTCATTCTCCGAGAACTCATCTCCCTCAAAGTAGCGCTCCATATACTCCTCGCTCGTCTCGGCAACCGCCTCAACCAGAGTCTCCCGGAGCAGGTCGATATTTGCATGAGAATAATCCGGTACTTCCGTCGGTACGGTGTTGCCGTTGCGATCCCACTTGAACGCCTCGCGGGAAATCAGGTTGATAAGGCCGATCAGCTTCTCATTCGCGCGGAGCGGAATGTGGAACGGAGCGATCTTTTTCCCGTACATCCCCTGCATATCCTGCACCACCTGACGGAAGCTCGCGTTGTCGTCGTCCATACCGGTCACACAGATCAGTCTCGGCAGATGGTAGCGCTCGCAGATCTCCCATGCCTTCTGGGTACCGACCTCGACGCCGGCCTTGCCGTTGATCACAATGATCGCAGCATCCGCGGCGGCCGCCGCCTCCTCCACTTCACCAACAAAATCAAAGAATCCGGGGGTGTCCAGAATATTGATCTTCGTATCGCCCCACTCGATGGGAACGACCGATGTGCTGATGGAAAATCCTCTCTTTATCTCCTCTTTATCGTAATCGCTGATCGTATTGCCGTCCGTCACTTTTCCCATGCGGCTCGTCACGCCCGCCAGGTAGGCCATCGCCTCCACCAGCGTCGTCTTGCCGGCTCCGCCGTGGCCAAGTACAACGACGTTACGGATTTTGTCCGTGGTGTAAATCTTCATAAACATATCCTCCAATATAAAATTCTAAGCGCACGGTCAATCGAACCCCGCAAACGCACTCTGGGTATATTCTACTAAACTTCAACCTTTTTTGCAACTCTATTTATGCAATTTATGAAATTTGACTTCCTCGCAGACAATTGACAGATTTCTCGAAAAGGGCTATCATCATCTTTAATTATGAATTTTTGAAATTCCGGGAGGAAACAGATAATGAATCCAGAAAAAATCGGTTTTATCGGCCTCGGCCATATCGGCGGTTCCGTCGCGAAGACAATCCGCCGCATTCATCCTGAGATCCGGATGATCGCCTATGACACCAGCGCTGAGACACTTGCCGCCGCACTTTCGGACGGAGTGATTGAGAAAGCCTGTGACGGGGTCACGGATGACTTTGCAGACTGCGATTACATTTATCTGTGCGCGCCCGTATTGGATAACAACGACTATGTACAACGGCTCTCCGGCATGCTTCATGACAACATGCTGCTGACGGATGTGGGCAGTGTCAAAAGCCGGATCCACGAGAATATCAGCCGCTATCCCCGACTGGAAAAGCATTTTATCGGCGGACACCCCATGTGCGGTACCGAGCATACCGGCTATGAGTATTCCACGCCCTATCTGCTGGAAAACGCCTACTATATGCTGACGCCGACCGACATGGTCTCCCACTCCAAGGTCATGGAATTCGAATCGTTTATCCGGAGCATCGGCGCTCTCCCGCTGATTCTGGACTACAAAAAGCACGATTTTTCCGTGGGATCCATCAGCCACCTTCCGACTGTCATCGCCTCGACGCTGGTCAATCTGGTCCGGGATCTCGATGACGACAGCGAGACGCTCCGCACGATCGCGGCGGGCGGCTTCAAGGATATCACGCGCGTCGCCTCCTCCGATCCGGTCATGTGGGAGAATATCTGCGTCGCCAACCGCGGCCAGATTCTGGAGCTGATCGACGCCTATGTCACAGCGCTTGAAAATACCCGCAACACCATCGCGGGCGGGAATGAGGATGAGATCCGCGGCTTTTTCTCCTCCGCAAAGGAGTACCGCGATTCCTTCAATATCTCCAGAGGCGCGCTGCACCCTGTATACCAGCTCTTCCTCGACCTGATCGACGAGGCCGGCGGGATCGCCACGATCGCAACGATTCTGGCGACCAACATGATCAGCATCAAGAACATCGGCATCATCCACAACCGCGAGTTTCAGCAGGGCGTGCTTCAGGTCGAGTTTTACGACCAGCCGTCCTATGACAAAGCAGTGGCGCTGCTTACGCGGCACCACTACACGATCTACGAAAAATAACTGTCACTGGTTAAAATACACGTCAAATACAGCCTTTGCCGCCGGAACGGCGGAGGTGCTTCCGCTCCCACCGTCCTCCACAATCACGGCGATGGCGATATCCGAATGCCCTTCTTTTGAGGCATAGCCGACAAACCATCCGTGGCTGTTTCCCTCGCTGTCATATTCCGCCGACCCGGTCTTTCCGGCTGCGGTATAGCTCTGGCCGCTCAGCGCGGACGCTGTTCCGTAGGTAATCACGGCGGACATGTATTCCTGCAGGATCGCCGCGTCGGATTCTGATATGATCGAACCATACTCTGAAGCGCGATAGCGCTTTACCGTGGTTCCGTTCTCATTCTCCGTGTGATCTACAATATACGGCGTCCATGCCACGCCATCCTGATCGATAGCCGCGGCAATCATCGCCATGTGGAGCGGCGTTACCGTCGTGTCCCCCTGTCCGATGGCGGTCGGCATAATCTTTCCGGTTCCATCCGCTGCGGTCAGGGCAACGCTGCTGGCGGTGGAGGAAAGCGATACCGGAAGCGTCGTGTTAAAGAGCATGTCCTCTGCAAGTGACTGAAAGCTGCTGATATCCAGCGTCAGCCCGATATTAGCATACGATGTATTACAGGAATTGGCAAACGACATGAGCAAATCCTGCGTTCCATGCTCAATACTGTGATAACAATGAATCTCATTCCCGTCGACAGAAAGCTCTCCCACACAATCAAAGACATATTCGTCGTAGTCCGCATTTTCGTGAATATACTCCAGCGTTGTAAAAATCTTGAACACCGATCCCGGCGGGTAGGAGCCGGAGGTCGCACGGTTTAAGAGTACAGAGCTGGAATCGTCATTCACGATTGTATCCCATTCACTCGCCAGAGTATTGGGGTCATAGTCCGGCTTTGAGACCATAGCAAGCACCTTCCCCGTGGAAGCCTCCAGAACCACCACGGCGCCGTCATTGCTTCCCAGCGCATTGTAGGCCGTCGCCTGAACATCGTAATCCAATGTAGTGACCACACTGTCCCCCATATTTTTTTCATCCTTCAGATCGTTGATGATCTGCTTTAAGAAAAACGAATGCGACCGCAGAAGGTTAAAATTGTAGGAGGACTCCACACCGGATTTCCCGTTGTTGAAATACCCCACCGCATGGGCAAACATCCTCCCGTAAGGATAGCTGCGGGTCTCCGTCCCGTCCTCTGAGACATCGGTCGTCGCGAGAACCACACCGTCTGAGGAAACGATATCCCCGCGGATCACATGCTCCGCGTAGAGATCCAGCCGGGAGTTGTAGGAGCTGCTGATCACGGTCTCGCTCTTAAACACCTGAAAATATGCGAGATATCCGATCAGGAGACAGAATAATCCCACAAACATATAAGTTATGATCAGAAACTCCCGGTTTTTACCAGATTTCCTCGATTTCCCCTGCCCGGTCGAATCCGGTCTGTTTTCCGATTTTTTCTTTGCCTGATTTTTCTTTACCTGACGGGTTTTCTTCTTTTTTCCTTTCAGACTGTCGTCCGCTTCCAGAAACTCGAGATCGTCGCTGTTCCAGTTTTTTTGCGTTCTGCCCATCGGATCCTCCTTCATCCTGCCTCAATATATAAAGTCCCTGAATGATCGCAAACATGATGATCGTACACAGGATCGAACTGCCTCCGTAGCTGACCAGCGGCAGCGTAAGCCCGGTAGACGGGATACATTTGATGACGCCGCCGATATTTAAAAAGACCTGGATGCCGTAGACACTCCCCACCCCCAGCGCAATCAGCCGGTAGAACGGATCTTTCAACTGCATGGCAATGTTTAAAAACATCAAAAAGCAGCTCAGGCACACCAGTATGATACAGATTCCGAAAATCTCTCCCATCTCCTCCACGATCGCGGAGAAAACAAAGTCGGAGGAAGCCACCGGGATTTTTTCCGGCAGTCCCTGATACAGTCCCATGCCAAACCACCCGCCGGTGCCGATGGCAAACAGAGACTGCGCCACCTGCCACCCGCTCCCATCGATATTCGCGAAGGGATCCAGCCATGCGCTGGCCCGAACACGGACATGGGAAAACAGCTTCGCCGCGGCCACCGCAGCCAGGCAACCGACCCCCATACCTCCGAAAAAGTACAGCGGTTTGCGCGTCGCCGCGTAGAGCATAATGACATAGGTAATGAAAAAAATCAGCGCAGCGCCCAGATCCGTGGAAAGTACCAGAATCAGCACATGGACGGCTGCCGCCGCCGTGGTAATGCAGACCTGTTTAAAATCCGTGGATTCGTACAGCATACATGCCACAAAAAACACAAAAATAATTTTTACAAACTCCGACGGTTGGAACGTGATGCCCGCAATCGTAAAGGACAGGTATGCGCCGCCCGACATCTGTCCGAGGACGAGGACGACGCCCAGCGCGAGAATCCCGATCGCGCAGTAGGCCCATGTAAACTTGCGCAGAAATTTCAGCTTCCGGACAAGCTGCGGGATGAAAACCGTCACCACAGAGGCAAGCACTGCGATCTCAAACTGCTTGATGGCACTGTCAACATCCAGACGGGTCAGAATAATAAAGCCGATCATCATCAGCATACACATGTGATTGACCACCAGCCGCGCCGCCCGCCGGTAGATCACGCGGTAGATCAGAAAGAGAAAGAGGAAAAACGCCACCTGCGCGCCGTAAAAAATCAGAATTTTTATCTGTTCCTGCACGGCAAAGATCACGACAAACGCATCCAGATGAATCAGAAACATACAGGTCGTCTGGCTGCGGTACATCCTGTTCTGACGTTCCTCGTTTTTCACGCTGAGAACGGCAAAGCTATAGTATGTGCAGATCATAAACAGAAAGATCATCACGTATTTTGATAATTCTGTGATCAGATGTAACATACACTCTCCTCCCCGGCTGCTCCCCGCGGTGCGCCAAACTCTTTTAATATAGTGATCACTCCACGCCTCTCCGGAAATGTCCGCCCGTGAAGCGATCCGCCTGCGGCATCTCCAAGGTCTCTCCAAGCAAAAAGCTTCGGCGATAGGTCTGCAGAATCCGGCGCACCTCCTCCGGCTCCTCAGAGACAAAAGCGATCATGTATGAACAGAACCCCAGCAACTCAAACCGTTTCGACAGATTGAAAAGCAAAACCGTCAGGCTGTTGTAAATCAGATTATAGCAATCCCCGCAATTTCTCTTCACGGGGAAACGGTTCCCGAAGCGGTCCGTCAGATCGCATTCCGTACCCGGGCAGCCGTAATTTTTGTACACGCACTGCACAGAAACCATCACCGGCTCGCGCCCGTAGAGGCAGAACTCGGTCCGGCCGTTCGGCATATGCGTCAGTTCTTTTTCATTCAACTCCGGGGATGCGGTGCATCGCCCGAAGCCCAGCCGCGAAAACGCACGGTACGCCGTCCCGGAAAACACATACAGGCTGCGGTCCAGACAAATCCGCCCCGCCGGAAGCCCCAACTCATCCATGCAAAACCCCAGACTGTCATATCCCCGCGCCCAGACGGCGTCAAACCGGCGCAGAAGATCCTTCCACTCCTCCCGGCGATAGCGGGAAGCCGTGTTTTCACGGAACACATGAGGAAGGCAGTAGGCCGCCGCCTTTCCGGACTCACGGATCCGGCGCAGCGCCTCACGGACACGCTCAATATACCGCTCCTCATCTCTCTACAAACAGGAAAAGCGAACACTTTTTTCCCGAATATGTCCGACCTCTCCGGCCTCGAACGCTCGCGTACAAAAATCCAGAGAAATCATATTTACAAACGGATCCCGCAGCGTCTCCTCGAGCTGCTCCCGCGTGGAAACCATAACATTGAGCTCCGTTTTCTCATTCTTCGCGGAATTCTTCTGTCCGGTCCACTCCGAATCCGAATCGTCCTCAAAAAAATCCGGAGCGCTCCTCTGACGGGAGTATAACATAGATTGCTCTAATTGGCAAAACGTATCCCGCCGTAGCTCGTTCAGTCTCCCGACCGGCACAAAACAGTCCGGATCCATCACAATCTCCAGATCTTCAATGCGAAAGGGCGTGTCGCCGGTCTTTGAGAGACGGCCTTTTATATCCTCCTCTGAAAGCGGGCGATTCTGGGCCGCATCCGCAACTGCTCCGGAAACGCTTGCCGTTCCGCGCAGGGATTCATCGGGGGATACAGCCGACAGGTTCAGCCGAATCGGCTCTCCGATCCGCAGGGTTACCTGCCCTCTTACCGGGATTTTGTCCAGCAACGTTGCCCGATATACATCCGACGCATTCCCGCTCACATGGGAGGAGTCCGTCCGTGTCATCATCTCCCGGCCATTCCTCATCTCATAATATCCCTGTGTGAAGCCGCCGCGGTTCCCCAGTGATAAGAGCGTCTGCATATCCTCCTCTTCCACGGCAAACCGCTCTGGCGCGGACTCGTAAAGATCCAGATATTTCCGGTAAATCTGCGTTACACCGGCCGCATATTCCAGCGATTTCATCCGCCCCTCGATCTTAAAAGAGCAGACACCCGCCTCAATCAACTTCGGAATCATCCTGACTGCGCACAGGTCCTTCGGGCTCAGGGGATATTTCTCTTTTTTCAGCATCACCTGCCCCGCCCCGTCCGTCACCTGA
>JAJQBM010000188.1 GCA_021203285.1 Clostridiales bacterium
CCGCGGTCATCTCGAAAACCTTCCGCACCAGAGAAAAACCATTGCTGTGGACGCCGGTGGAGGCCATCCCGATCAGGACATCGCCTGCCTTCAGGTTCTCCCCCGTGATCCGATCCTTCCGGGCACAGACCCCCACGGCAAACCCGGCCAGATCGTACTCATCCTCCGGCATCAGACCCGGATGCTCCGCGGTCTCCCCGCCGATCAGTGCGGCGTCCGACTGGATACAGCCCTCGGCCACGCCCTTCACGAGCTCGGCAATCTTTTCCGGATAATTCTACCCGCAGGCGATATAGTCGAGGAAAAACAAGGGTTCTCCGCCGGCACAGGCGATATCGTTGACGCACATGGCGACCGCGTCGATGCCGATGGTGTCATGCTTGTCCATCAGGAACGCCAGCTTGATCTTCGTGCCGCAGCCGTCCGTGCCGGACAGCAGAACCGGGTCCTCCATCTCCTTTATTTTCTCAAGGGAAAACGCGCCGGAAAATCCGCCCAGACCGCCAAGAACTTCCGGACGCATGGTCTTTTTTACGTGCTCCTTCATCAGCTCTACCGAGCGGTAGCCGGCCTCGATGTCGACGCCTGATGTTTTGTAATCCATTTGTGAGTCTCCTTTTTTATTATTTTGAGGGACATGCACAAAAACGACTTCAACGGGGACAAAAAAGTCCCCTTATGAAGTGTTTCTGTGCATGTCCCGCCTACTTCTCAATAATCCTTCCAACCGGTTTCCTGCAATTTTTCGTCCTTGGCGACAACCTGATTCTTTAATTCTTCGGAGTATGCCTTCAGTTTTTCAAGCAGCTCCGGATCTCCTGTGGCGAGGATTTTCGCCGCAAGGATGCCGGCGTTGGCTCCGCCGTTGATGGCCACGGTGGCCACCGGGATACCGCTGGGCATCTGGACGATAGAGTAGAGGGAGTCCACGCCGCCCAGATCGGATGTCTTCATCGGGATGCCAATGACCGGCATGGGGAAAAGTGCCGCGCACATGCCCGGCAGATGGGCCGCCTTCCCGGCTCCCGCGATGATGACCTTATATCCGCGCTCCTCTGCGCTTTTCGCGTAATCGAAAAAGATGTCCGGCTCGCGGTGAGCGGAGATGATGCGCATCTCGTAGTCAATTCCAAATTGATCCAGTATTTCTGCTGCTTTTGACATGACGGGCATATCTGAGTCGCTGCCCATCACAATTCCTACCTTCGGCATGTTTTCCTCCTCTTATCATGTGGCTGCTGTAATTTTCTCTGCATTCTTAATCGTTCATTACGACTCGCAGTCTGTTTTCGGCAAATCGACCGGAGCTACTGCTCCAGCAGCGGCCCGTTCAGTTCCTCCGTTCCCTCGACCCTGAACAGTCCGTCGCGAATAATATCCGCCGTGCTCCCGTCCGGGTAAACAGCCGTGATCGCGCCCAATTCGTTATAGGGGATCGTGATATCCGTGTGACAGTTGAAATAAGCCTTCGACGGATCCTCGCTGCGCAGGACACTGACCTCGTTCTCCTTCGCCACGATGCTCTTGCCGTCCGGATTTTTCCGCTCGATCTCCTCCTCGCGGGGGTAACAGGTGTCGCCGACCGCAAAGTGAGGGCCTGTCTTCTCCGCAATCAGAATCGGCATCTTTTCCTGAATCTGATAGGTCCTCGCCATGCGGTACGCCGTGGTGTTGGTGCCGATCGCAAACTCACCCATCGGAAGCGTCTCATGGTGCATCAGCACATTGTCCTTCATATATTTCCGGTTCTCCTCCTCCGAATCAAAATTCGTGCAGGAGTACGAATCGATCATACCGTCCTTAAAAACAACCTCCAGATTCCGGTACTGAAGTCCGTTTAAGAAAACCTCCGTCACATGGAGTACGCCGTTCGTGCCGGTCAGCACCGGGGAGGTAAAGACCTCGCCCACCGGAATATTGACATCCGCCACGCAGTTCTCAAACGCGGTCTGCTTCGCTGGATCCTCCAGCGGCCGGATGGCGACCGTCAGGTCGGTGTGGTTATCCCCGCAGCCGACGATATGAACCCGTTCTGCTCCGTCCAACACATCGATCAGCCGCTGCTGGATCGTCTGGTACTTCTTGTAATCCAGCGTGTTGACCTTCACCGTCTCGGCAAAAATCTCCTCAAACTGCGCCCCGATCTCCGGCGTCGGGTAGGCAATGATCGTAAAGCTACTCTCCTCGGCGGAGATGTATTTGTAAACCGTCGCGCTACGCTCCGAGGTGAAGTAGACATTCAGCTTCTGCTGCTCCTCATCGTAGTGAATCGCCGCGTCCTTATTCTCCGGGGAGAACGGCGCCTCGCCGAAGACCTCCACCACAGCCGGCCCCGCGTACACCAACGCCTCCTCCCTGTGCTGCTCAAACACCGTCCGCTGCACTTCCAGATAGCGCTCCACAAACGCCTTGTCAAAGTAATAGGCCTTATCCTCCCGGTGATCGAAATCATACTGGCGGTTCACAGAAGTAGAGTAAATCCCCTGCTTGTAAGACCCCTTGTTTTCAAAGGAAGAAACCGGCTCCCGATCCACCGTGGCAGCAAGACCCAGCTCCCGAAGATTCCCGATCGCCGCACGCATCATCCGCTCAAAGCCGATGGGAAAATCCAGCTCCGCCGTCCGCTTTTTGGAGAGGTCAATCCCGGCGTTCTCAAAACCGATCCGGTAGCCCTCTGTGTAGGTGTCCGCCATGGCCTGAATCTCCTCCTGCGGCAGCGTTCCCAGAAACCGCGCGATGGCCAGGTCATTTTCACTCACCGGGAGTCCGTAGCTGTACAGGTAGCGCAGATCGTCCAGATCCGCGTTCATGATGATATCGACGAAAAAGTTCTCCTCCGGGCAGATCATATCATGAATTATATTTTCCAGAAAAACCTCGCTGTAATCGTGGAAAAACCAGTAGACGGTGTCCTTTGCCTCCTTCAGATCGTCCTCCTCCAGCGCATTGTACACCTGGACGAAAAGCTCCAGAAACAGCGTCAGCTCCGTCTGTCTGCCCCGAAACGCCCACGCAATACAGCTCTCCATCTCCGAGCAGAGCAGACTCAGAAGCTGCCCGGCCTCACGGCCGAGCTTCTCCGCCGCATAAGCCGGATTCGCATAGCTCGCGCCATAATTCTCCGGAGCGATATGCGCATACAAGTCGGCCTGATCCCGCTGACACTCCTCCAACGTCCGCTGCGCCAGCCGTCCGTCCTGTTTTTTCTCATAGATCTCAATGGTTTTCAGGAGAAATGCCGCCCCTTTGGCGAAATAATCCTGATATTTTTCCGGAACAAGGCATTCGGAAGCGATCCGCGAAATACGGTCGACCATCAGATTGTACCGCTCCCCGATCAGCTCCGTCTCCGGTTTGTTCCATGCTGTATCTGCCATCATGTTCCCTCGCTTTCTTATTTATTTCGAAGATATGATGATACTTACGGATTTCTTCGCACCATGTGCTCTCGAAATCCTCAAAACACTCATAATCCATATGCATACAATCCGCCCAACAACGCTGTCATGATAATTCCGAGCGTCAGACTGACGCGCGGCGGAACCGGCCGCACCTTTTCCTCCCGAACCGCGAGAATTCCAAGGATGAGCGCACCTGCTGCCAGCACCAGAGCGATCAGTCCGACGCTGCCCACAAGCACCTCCGCCTCTCCCCCGCGGTAAAACGAGAGACCGACGGACACTGCGAACAGCACCGCCGCCAGCAGCGCGGATATCATACCGATCCATCCGGTCACGGAATGCTTCAGATCCCGCATTCTCTTCTTGCGCGTCTTGCGAAAATATTCTCTTCTCTTGCTCGCCATACATTCCTCCACACACGGCGCCGCCTAACTCTTTTTCCCGGCGGCTGCCCTGCGGCGGTCTGCCGCCGCGTCCCTTTTGTGCTGGACACCCAGATAGATCAGTACCCCGATCGCACTTCCCACTGTATTCAGGAGAAGATCGTCCACATCAAAGCTCCCGGTCTTCGTAAGTAACTGCACGCACTCCACGACCAGACTCAGCTAAAACCCGAGCAGGACGACACGAAAAAATCCCCTGAGCCGCCGGCACATGGCGGGCACTAGGAAGCCAAACGGCATAAAAATCAGGATATTCCCTGCCAGATTTAAAATCGCCGCCGTCCGTCCGATCTGCTCACGGTACACCCAAAACCGCCGAATCTCACGGAAAGGAATCAGGTTATAGTGATAATTCCGATCCGTCCACGGCCTGCCGAATCGCTCCGCAAAGAAAAGGAAGTAGACCATTGCTGCGATATGCAGGGCAAAGAGAACCCAGCATAAAAGCCTCATACTCTTTTTATGCTTACTGATGAACATGCAAAAAATCCTTATTTTGTACCATACTGCTCATAGTATGCGTCAATCGCGGCCTTTAATGTATCGTCGATGATAATCCGTCCGTTTCTCGGCTGGTTGTAGAGATACTCCACCACCTCCGCCATCGTCACGATCGCGCCCGTCTCAAACCCGTAAAGATCGCGGATCTCGTCCAGCGCGGACTTCTCCCCGCCCTTTCCGACCTCCATGCGGTTCAAAGAAACCATCAGACCCACGATCGTCACATCTCCCTGTGCTTTTATAATAGGAAATGTCTCCTCGATCGACTTGCCGGATGTCGTCACATCCTCGATGATCACCACGCGATCTCCGTCCGAGATCCCGCTGCCCAGCAGAATCCCGGCATCGCCGTGATCCTTGGCCTCCTTGCGGTTTGAGCAGTAGCGGACCTCCTTCCCATACAGGTCAAAAAAAGCGATCGCCGTCACAACCGCCAGAGGGATCCCCTTGTACGCGGGGCCGAACAGCACATCAAAATCCGTGCCGTATTTGTCATGAATCGCTTTTGCATAGTAAACGCCCAGCCGCTGTAGCTGGGAACCGGTGACATAGGCGCCCGCATTCATAAAAAATGGGGACTTGCGTCCGCTCTTTAATGTAAACTCTCCGAACTTTAAAACGACGGACTCCACCATAAAATCTATAAATTCCTGCTTGTACTGTTCCATAACGGTACGCTCCTTGTTCATAAAAAGATAGGTTTAGTATAGCATTTCAAATCACGGGATTCAATAGGATTTTGCCGGAATTGTAAACCCTATTTGAGCGGCCGGTACGGTTCAATCCCGGCCTCCGAAAAGCTGCTCATTTTCCGGTACACCTCCACCGCCATGTCCAGAAGCGGAAACAGCGCCGCCGCGCCGCTCCCCTCGCCGAGCCGCATATCACAAGTCAGGAATGCCTCCTTCCCGAGCGCATCCAGCAGGCGCCGCGCCGCGGGCTCCACGGAGACATGGGAGGCCAGAATATACGGCGCACACGCGGGCGCAATCCGCACCGCCGTCAGCGCCGCCACGGAGGAGAGAAATCCGTCCATCACCACGGAAATCCCGCTGCACGCTCCTCCGAGGAACAGTCCGGCCATCCCAGCAATATCAAAGCCGCCGATCTTTGCCAGAACATCAAACGGGTCTGCCGGATCCGGCCGGTGCAGGTCGATGGCCCGGCGAATCACGCGAATCTTTCGCTCCAGTCCCTCCGAGGAGAGACCCGCGCCCCGCCCGGTCACCTCCCTTGCCGGAGCTCCAAGCAACACCGCCGTCATGGCGCTCCCCACCGTTGTGTTTCCTATTCCCATCTCACCAGCTGCCAGAATCCGGTATCCCGCTTCCCGCAGTTCGCAGGCTTTCTGCATACCGACCCGGACGGCCGCCGCAGCCTGTTCACGGGTCATGGCCGGTTCGATTGCCATGTTCTTCGTCCCGTATGCGATCTTTCGCTTTTCCACACGCGGCGTGTCAACCGCCATCCCGATATCTACCGGAAAAAGATCCGCACCGGATTTCCGGCACAGAATCGCCGCGCAGGATTTCCCATCAAGGAAATTCTCCGCCACCGTTGCCGTGACCTCCGGTCCACACTGGGAAATCCCCTCGGCCACGACACCGTTGTCCGCGCAGAATACAACCAACGCCTTTTTCTCAACAGAAACCTCCGGCGTCCGCGTCACTCCCGCGATCTGCACCACCGCGTCCTCCAGCTTACCGAGGCTTCCGAGCGGTTTCCCCAAGCCGTCCCAACGTAGGCGCGCGACTTTTTCAGCCTCCTTATCCGGCGGCAGAATTTTGTCCGCGATCTGACGGATCTCCTCTTCATTCTCCGCAGGCCGGTCTGTCTCATGCAATTTTTGTATCGTCATTTTCCCGCTCACAGTCTCCTCCGCATTTCTCCGGCTCACACATTTTATATCACGACCCGATTATAGAATTGCCCCTTAGGTTTGTCAATTCTGCATAGGGGAAGGGATTTATAAAAAAGTTTCACTTCATTCACAAAAAATCGCGTGTTTTCCGAAAATCGTTTAAGCTATAATATCTATACGCGAACTCGGAAAACCGCAGGTTTTCCGAGTCTCTGCCCGATCTTGCATATACGATATAACAAACAGAAAGGGGAATACAATGAAAACATTAGAAATCATCCGTACTGATGTGGCGAACACCTACACCACCACTGCTGTCGCCACTACTGTCATCGGCGCAACTTATCAGATCGACGGAACCGAGCAGACCGTGTCCGCACCCGAAGGACAGACACTGGTTCTCGTCGTGGACGGCGCACAGGAAAACCTGATTCCGGGCGCTTCCTACGAGGTCAAAGAGGAATTTGAGATCGCATCGGTCGGCGTCTTCCGCGTGGGCGGTCCCAGCGCAGCGCCGTGGTCCGGTGCAAAGGAGGAGGAGAAGGTAACCTACTATTTCCGCCAGGCGCTTCTGGTTAAGGACGGAAAAATCATCGACGACTGCTCCATCCCTCAGTTGATTCAGGGAGGAAGCTTCGACGCCTCCTGCGCAGACGGCATCACGCTGACATCCAATGCCCCGCATTTTAACGGCATTATCCTCGATGACGGCACAAAATACGAGATCAAGAATTCCAAATTCTACGCCAAGGGAGACGGCAGCGACGACCTGTCCGGATGGGGCGCATCCATCATGGCGGACAACAAGGCGGTCGTGGATATCATCGATTCCTACATTGAAACAGAGGGCTGCATCCGCTGCGGGCTCTACGTGGACAACACCGCGGTCGTGACCGTGAAGGATTCCGTTCTCTACTCCAAGGAGACGCCCGATACATTGGAGGAATACCACAATCTGACACCGGCGATGATGAAGCGTGTGCCCTTCGCCCTCGGCATAGAAGGCACCGTCCGCACCCTGAATGTCATGGCGGACGGCCAGGGCATCTTTAAGGACAGCGTCATCGTTTCTACCGGATGGGGCGCAATCTCCTGCGATTCCGGCACTGCCTATGACATCTGCGGCACCTACTGTCTGGACTGCGACAATGTCCTCTCCGGCATCGGCACGCTGGAAGTCGCGCAGGAAGGCAAAGAGTACACCGCCGTCCGCGAAATCGGCGGCGTGAAATACGGCTTTACCGTCTGCGGTTCCGGCTATGTCTCCTACGCAGACTCCGGCGTACATAACCGTTACAAAAATGTCGAGTTTTACTCTCCCGACTACATCCAGATCATGGGCTCCGGCCGCAGCGGCAGCGAGTATATCGACTCCTACCTCTATGCGGAGCACAATGCTTTCATGACGCAGCAGTCCGCAGGCGGCACCTATGAGCTGGCCAACACAAAGATCGACACCGTGGACGCCCTGCTGCAGATCAAATCCGGCGCGGCAAACACCGGTTTCTCAAACATCATCGTTGACAACTGTGAGATCAATTTCTCCGGCGCCTCCACACGTTCTAAGGACGGCATTCTGGTTGAGCTGGTAGAATCCGACGACGCGGGGAACCCCGGCATCACCACCTACACGATCAACGACCACGCAGATGAGGCGGAAGCTACATTGAGCTCCGTGACCGACTCCAATGCGACTCTGAAAAACGGTGCTTACAAAGGCGACATCTACAACTGCATTTACAACTACCGTCAGGAACTGAACGTATCCGTTGAGAACGCAACGCTCACCGGAACCGTTTCCTCCTCCACCGCCGTCCATGTAGATCTGGATGGGAAAGTTGTTCCCAACGGCACGGTCCTGAATGCGTTCCTCGGTTCCAAGGAGTACGACCATATCAATTACAACGCCGAGCAGGGCGGACAGAGCGGTGACTGCCTGATCATCGGGCGCTTCTGCCACACGGCTGCGCCGATGCTGAACAACCCGATCAACCTCACCCTGAAGGATGCAAAATGGGTTGTGACCGGAGACGGCTACCTGCAGAACCTGTCCGTCGAGGCCATGTCTGACATCGCCGCCGAGGCTGCCGTCACGATCAACGTCAAAAAGCTGACGGTTGCCGGTGAGGCAAAACCGGACGGCGTCTACACCGAGGGAAATGTCACCATCGTCGTGGACTCCACCGTCATCGAGGCGGCGGACAACGGCATCTGCGGCGCAGGCCAGACCTACGGCAATGCGGCATATACCTTCTTCGCGAAGACGGAGGACGGCGAGCTTGACTCCAAGGCCTTCACGGTAAAGCGCCAGAACTACATCGACGGAAAGCTGTACTACACGATCCTTCCGGCAGACGGCTATACCATCGTCTCCACCTCCTCCGAGGGCGGCACGATCTCCAAGAACACCGCGGGCGGCGAGCTCGCCATCTATGAGGATGTGATCGCACCGGGTAAGGGCGAAACCGCCATGTCCGTAACCGCGATTGTAAAACGCTGACCGCTGAAACACGGCAATTCATAAATCAATTTTTATTAAAAGAGCCATCTGAACCCGCATTTGCGAGAACAGATGGCTCTGTTTTTCTTACTTTTCCTATAAAGGTTTCCTCTACTCCCTGTGCATGGAAAACTGATCCATCGGATAATGGCTCAGATTCTCCAGAATCCCACGGTCGTCCGCCTGCGCCAGAAGCCCTTCCCGATCCTTCCGCGACGCGGTTTGATCCCGCCGGGGGCTCGGACCGCCGACACATCCGCCCTCGCAGGCCATTCCCTCGACAAAATCCTCCGGCAGCCGACCAGCCTTTAAAAGCAGCAGCGCCTTTTTGCACTCTGCGGCGCCGTTGGCCCGGCACACCTGAATGTCCGCGTTTTCCTCCATCTCATTCAAACTCTGCAGGACAGCGCCGGTCACACCGCCGGACGAGGCAAATCCTTTGCCGTATCGGGACGCCATCTGCTCTGTATTTTCACAAGGGTCAAGGGCGACACCCTTTGCCCTGCGGATGGCATGCAATTCGCTGTAGGTGAGAACGTAATCCGCGTTCCCCTCGATCTTCTGGTCCGCCACCTCCGACTTCTTTGCCAGACACGGGCCGACAAAAACCGTGACCGCATCCGGCTCCTGCGATTTGATCATGCGGGAAACCGCGCACATCGGTGAGACCGTTGTGGAAATGCGGTCCGCCACCTTCGGGTAATGCTTCCGCACCATGTTGACAAACGCGGGGCAGCAAGAGGTCACCTTTTTCTCCCCGTTTCTGTATGCCTCCGCCCACTCCGCCGCCTCGCTGGCTGCCGTCATGTCGCCGCCCAAACCGACCTCGTAAAAGCCGTCAAACCCGATCGCCTCCATCGCCTTTCGCCAGCTCGCCATGGTAATATCTCTACCAAACTGTCCCTCCGTGGCGGGAGCCGCCATGATGTAGACGGGGCGGTCTGATTTCAGCGCCCGGATCACATCCACAATCGCCGTTTTTGAGCCGATCGCCGCGAAGGGGCAGCGGTGAATGCACTGGCCGCAACGAATGCACTTCTCATTGTCGATCACGGAGATTCCGTACTCGTCATATGTAATCGCGTCCACCGGACAACTGAACTTGCAGGGTCGCTGCAGATGCGCGATGGCATTGTAAGGGCAGGCCTGCGCGCATTTCCCGCACTCCTTGCACTTGGAGGCGTCGATGTGGGAGCGGTACCGGCCCGGATGCACCGCGCCGAATTTACAGGCGTTGATACAGGCTTTGCCGACGCAATTCTGGCAGTTTTCCGTCACTGTATAGGAGGAGATCGGGCAGTCCGCACAGGCGGCGCTGATCACCTGAATGACATTGCCGTCGTCCGCGATTCCCGGCGCCTTGCCCTCCGCCAGCCGGATGCGCTGCCGGATAATCTCCCGTTCCTTGTAAATGCAGCAGCGAAACTGCGGCATCGGGCCGGGGATCATCATCTCCGGGAGCAAATCCCGCTTTTCCTCCAGCTCATCCTCGAACGCCAGCTTCGCTACCTGATAGAGCACTTCATGTTTGATCTGTATCATATTCTCATCAGCAAACATTGATATCACTTCCTCTTTACTCGTTTGATCTCTTATATCGTTAATTTTTTTAACACACTGATTATATAACAGTTCAATAATAAAAAGAAAGTGTCTACCATTTTCTTTTTCAGAAACATGCAGACG
>JAJQBM010000016.1 GCA_021203285.1 Clostridiales bacterium
CTGTCGTTCTTCGTGTGGAGACTCCCCGCAACAGAACCCTCCAGACGCAGAGACAGCAGCTCCTGCTTCCAGCCCTCCAGCAGATCCACCTCCGTGGCCTTTGCCGCCGCATCCGCTGCCGTTTCATTTACTCCCCGTGCCGTTTCATCTGCTTCATCCATTTCCCCCGCATACGAAACCTGCGTCGTCGTGACCAGATCCACCAGAATCTCCCCCGTGCGAACCGCCTTCCGCACCAGAAGATGGCGCAGATACCCCTCGTGGCGCATCCGGTGATAGAACGGCGTCTGCCTCTCCTGAAAATACTCCGCCGTGGCGGAGAGTATTTTCCGGTAATCCTCATCCACGATCTGACAGTGATCCACCGTCACGATATCATAAAACCCGCCGCGCTTGTGCATTCCCAGCGACAGAGGGCCATCCTTGTACGCGTCGCCGAAGGTAAACTCCATCTTATTGCGGTATCCGAACTGCCGCGGACTGCCCTTGATCCCCTCAAACACGGCGTCGGCATCCGGGACGCCCCCGCGCATCAGATCCAGCACCTGGCCGGACTTTAAGCGCAGTTGTTCCGCATAGGGCAGGGTCTGATAATTGCAGCCACCGCAGAGGCCGAAATGCGGGCAGGCGGGTTCCTCCATCTCAAGCGGCGAGCGCTCCGTCACCTCCAGAAGCCGGCCTTCCGCTTTTCCTTTTCGTTTTTTGCTGACGGCAAAACGGACTCTCTGGCCGGGAAGCGTATTTTTGACCATCACATCGCACGGCTCTCCCGCCTCATCCTCCCGGCAAAGCCAGACCCCGTCTTCCTCCTCCGTGACAGGGTACGCCATGGAAATCAGCCCCTTATTGGGGAACTTCAACCGCTCTACCATTCCTTCATATATCTGGCCCTTTTTCATCTTCTCTCCCTTTTCCTCGCCAAAAAGGAAACAGCCCTCCGCAATCCGCAATGCAAGGGCTGCTTTTCCGTCATACATCGTCCCGGATCTCTCCGTCACGGCTTAAAATCTACTCGTCGTACTCATCCTCGTCGTCATCAAAGAAATCATCCTCGAACTCATCGTCAAAGTCATCCTCAAAATCGTCCATATAATCCGGAGCAAAGAAATTGTAGATCAGATGCACGGCAATCACAACTGCCGCGATCACACCGATGATGGCAAGAATCCAGATAACCTTGTTTCTTTTATCTTTCTTCTCCAGTAAATCAGAAATCTTTACGGCACTGATTAAATCTTCTTCCTTACTCATAGCGTTCTCCTTTCAATCGTCCAAAGATCTTTAACGCACATTTTCTGCCTGACCGGCACGCTTTTGCACATTCTATCATAGTTTCTGCAGTTTTGCAAACGAAGCGAACATTTTTTTTGCGCCATATTTGTCAAAATCGACCGACACCTCAAAATCCCGTCCGCCGGACGTGATTTTCGTCACGGTTCCCTCGCCGAATTTCGCATGTTTGACGCGATCTCCTTCATCGTAATCCAACGAAGAAAGTTTTCCTGCACTTCCGAACTGGCGGGAGACAGAATCTCGGTACGGATTCCGCTTTCCGTAGGAGGATGACGCGGTGTTTCCTTTCACCGCCGCTCCCGACAGGGTTCCCGACACGTATGTACCACGGTCACGGCCGCCGTGGATGCTGCCGTAGGCATTCCACGGCGTCTTTGTCCCGTCGCTCCACTCATCCCGGCTCCGCCGTTCCTTGCGCACCTCGCCGTTCAACAGCTTTGCCGGTATTTCCTTCACAAACCGCGATACCTTGTTGATCTGCGTCTCGCCGCGGATCATGCGCGCCCTTGCACAGGTCAGGGTCAGCCGCTGCTTTGCGCGGGTAATCCCAACATAACAGAGCCGCCGCTCCTCCTCGATATCCATCGGGTCATCGGATGTGATCGACATGTAGCTGGGGAAAAGCCCGTCCTCCATGCCGGAGAGGTAGACATTGGAAAACTCCAGCCCTTTGGCGCTGTGCAATGTCATGAGTGCCACATAGTCGCTTCCCTCCTCCAGATTATCAATGTCCGCAACCAGCGCTACCTCCTCCAGAAATCCGGACAGCGTCGGCATTTCCGCAGACTCTTCGTAGGTGACAATCTTGCTGACCAGCTCGTCAATGTTTTCGATGCGGGCAGCCGTCTCCTCCGTATCCTCCGCCTTCAGCTCTTCCTCGTATCCGGTGCCCTCGATAATCTCATCCATGAGGGTTTCCAGACTCACATAGGGAAGCTTGCTGCGCATCGTCTGGATAAATGTGACAAAAGGGCGTACCTTCGACGCGGCCGCACTTTTGATTGTCGGAATCTCATCCGCCCGCTTCAGCGCCTCATAGAAGCTGAGCCCCTCCGCATCGGCATACTCCTGAACCCGGCTGATCGTGGCGGCGCCGATGCCCCGCTTCGGAACATTGATGATCCGCCTCACCGCCAGATCGTCCCTCGCGTTGTCAATGGTCTTTAAGTAGGCCAGCATATCCTTGATCTCCCTGCGGGCATAAAAGTTCACCCCGCCGAAAATCCGGTACGGAATATTTTCGCTGACCAGACGCTCCTCCAGCATGCGGGACTGAGCATTGGTCCGGTACAGAATCGCACAATCTCCGTAGTGGAAAGATCCCTGCCGCACACAGGAGCGGATGCTGTTGGCAATCGTCTGTGCCTCCTCGTATGCGTTCTCCAGCTCCCGGAAAACAATCCGCTCTCCGGCATCCTGCCGGGTCCACAGCGCTTTTTCCTTCCGGCCGCGGTTGTTTTTGATCACCGCGTTTGCCGCATCGAGAATGTTTTGCGTCGAGCGGTAATTTTCCTCCAGACGGATTACCCCGGCATCCGGATAATACTCTTCGAAGCGCAGAATATTTCTGATATTCGCCCCGCGGAATTTGTAGATAGACTGGTCGTCGTCGCCCACCACGCAGAGGTTGTGATATTTTTCCGCCAGCAGACGGACCAGATGGAACTGCGCCGTATTCGTATCCTGATACTCATCCACCATGATATAGCGGAATCGCTCCTGATAATACTCCAGCACCTCCGCATTGTTTTTCAGAAGCTCCACACACTTCACGATCAGGTCGTCAAAATCCAGCGCATTGTTGCTTTTCAGCGTCCGCTGGTACTCCTGATACACCTGCGCCCGCCGCTTCAGCTTCAGGTCGGACGCCGCCTGCAGGGCCATCTCCTCCGGGGAGATCAGCTCATCCTTGGCGGAGGAAATCGCACTCAGGAACGATTTTTCCTTGTACAGCTTCGTGTCGATCTGCAGCCTTTTACAGATCTCCTTCATCACCGTCTTCTGATCATCGGCGTCGTAGATGGTAAAATTATTGTCATATCCAAGCAGATCAATGTGCCGCCGCAGAATGCGGACACAGAGTGAATGGAAGGTACTGACCCAGATGCTCTCCGAACCGCAGCCCACCAGATCGTCAATCCGCTCCCGCATCTCTCCCGCCGCTTTGTTGGTGAAGGTGATCGCCATGATGTGATAGGGGGCGACTCCCTTTTCCTCGATCAGATAGGCCGCGCGATGCGTCAGGACACGCGTCTTCCCGGAACCGGCGCCGGCCAGAATCAGCAGCGGTCCTTCTGTCTGAAAGACAGCGGTCCGCTGCTGCTCGTTCAATGTATCATACTTATCCAAAATATCCTCCTAATGTCTCTGCTGATTCGAAAAGAACTTCCACCGGATCAGCCGGTCTCCCTCATACTCCACCTTGAGCGAGAAAAAATCAAGGCTCCCGTTCAGCCGTTCCAGAAACAGCCAGTCTCCCTCCCAGAGATTCAGGCTGCAGACCCTTTCCTTCGGCACCCACTCCAGAACGCCCTCGTCACAGTCCCGCAGTATATCTTTGCCGTCAGCGACCGGCTCCGCTTCTCCGGAATTCTCCGAAATCTGCTCCGCTCCCCTGAACGTTGCGGTGAACAGATGCATATACTCCGTCTCCCACTCATCCGAGACAAAGGTGACAATCCCGCGAAACGCATAATCCCTCAGAATCAGTCCGGTCTCCTCCCGCACCTCCCGCAGCATGCACTCCTCCGGGCTCTCGGCATCCTCAAACTTACCGCCGACTCCGAGCCATTTGTCATGGCTCTGGTCATTTTCCTTTTTTGTGCGGTGGAGCATCAGGTATGCTCCCTCCCGCTCGATATAACACAGTGTCGTCAGCCGCACGATGATTTCCTTTCCGTACGAGAAATTGCAAAGCTTACTTCATAAAATCTCTGAAAAACGCATCAAAATCTTTGTCGAAGTCCTCCGCGGGCGCCGCGGCTTCCCCCGCTCCGGCATCCGCCTCATCCTCCTCGTGCAGGTGCTCCAGCTCGTCCATCCAGAGCCGCACACTGGCATCCGACGGCATCCGCAGATCTCCTCTGGGAGAGACCGCCACGGTACCGACCTTCGGCCCGTCCGGCAGACAGGAGCGCTTGAACTGCTGACTGAAGAACCGCCGGTAAAAGGTCGTGAGCCATTTCTCAATCGTATCCTCCGAATAGGTTCCGGCAAAGGCGTATTTTGCCAGCCGGAAAATCTTTTTCGGGCTGCAGCCGAACCGCAGCATATAATACAGGAAGAAATCGTGGAGCTCGTAAGGTCCGACGATATCCTCTGTCTTCTGTGAAATTTTTCCGTCCTCCGGCGGCAGAAGCTCCGGACTCACCGGTGTGTCCAGAATATCCAGAAGCACCTTCGTAAGCTCCGGATCCCCGCAGGTATCCGCGTAATAGCGCACCAGATGGTGCACCAGCGTCTTCGGAACCGAGGCATTCACGCCGTACATGGACATATGGTCCCCGTTGTAGGTCGCCCAGCCAAGCGCAAGCTCCGACATGTCGCCCGTCCCGACGACCATGCCGCCCTCCTTGTTGGCAATGTCCATGAGAATCTGTGTCCGCTCTCTGGCCTGTCCGTTCTCATAGGTGACATCATGAACCGTCTCATCCTGTCCGATATCGCGGAAATGGAGGCGCACTGAATCGGCAATCTTTACCTCCCGAAATGTCGCGCCCAGCGATCGAATCAGGCTGACCGCATTGTCATAGGTGCGGTCTGTCGTTCCAAACCCCGGCATGGTGACTGCGATAATCCCTCCGCGGTCCTTGTTCAGCAAATCATAAGCCTTCACCGTGACCAGCAGCGCCAGCGTCGAGTCCAATCCGCCGGAAATGCCGACCACCGCAGCGCGGCATCCGGTGTGATCCAGACGTTTTTTCAGGCCCATGGCCTGAATCATAAAAATCTCCTCGCAGCGTTTCTCCCTGTCTTCCCGTTTCCCCGGGACAAAGGGCGCCGGATCCACAAAACGGGTCAGCGGCGTCACTTTTTCCCTCAGGTGAAACTCCACCGTAATATAAGCGACGTCCGTTGTTCCATAGGTGGACATCCGCCGCCGTTCCTCCCTCAGCCGACGCACATCGATCTCCGAATAAATACTCTCGTTGGCAAACCGGCAACTCTGGGCCAGAAGCGTTCCGTTCTCCGCGATCAGATTGTGTCCGGAATACACCACATCCTGCGTGGATTCCCCGTCCCCGGCACTCGCATAGATATAGCCGCAGATCAGGCGGGCGGACTGGCCGCACACCAGATCCCTCCGGTAAATATCCTTTCCCGTGGTCTCGTCGCTGGCGGAAAGATTGGCGATCAGCGTCGCCCCCGCCATCGCCATGCCGATGCTCGGCGGATTCGGCGCCCACAGATCCTCGCAGATCTCCGCCCCGATCGTCAGCCCCGGCATCTGCCGGCAGGAAAAAAGCAGATGCGTTCCCATGGGAACGATGTGGTCGTCGTCCAGACGAACCGGAACCGGTGCCTCCATTCCCCTCGCAAAATGCCGTCCCTCATAAAACTCATTGTAGGTCGGGATGTGCGTCTTGGGAACAAGTCCCAGAATACTCCCGCCGCTGACAACCGCCGCCACATTGTAGAGCTTTGCATTGTACTCCAGAGGCAAACCGACGAGAATCACGGCGTCCGCCTTCTCCGAGTAAGCTGCGATATCGATCAGCGCCTGCCGCGCCCCAACCAGCAGCAGATCCTGATAAAACAGGTCGCTGCAGGTGTATCCGGTGATGCAAAGCTCCGAAAAAACCATCACCTGCGCCCCGGCTTCGGATGCCTGGTCGATCAGTTCACAGATTCTCTCTTTATTGTATTGCGGATCCGCCACCTTCACCGTCGGGGTCAGGGCGGCGACCCGGATAAACCCGTCTCTCATTGTCTCAAAATCTCCTCCAGTTCCCCGGTCTCAAAGGTATACGCTGTATTGCACATATCGCACCGAACCTCAATCGGCTCGCCCTCGCAGATCAACTCGCGCAGATCCGCTTTCCCCAGACTGATCAGCGCCTTTTTTATCCTGTCCTTCGAACAGTTGCAGAAAAAGGAAGCCGGTATTTTCTCTGAAATCTCCAGACCAAACTCCCCCAGGACGGATTCCAGCAGCGTCTCCGGCGTATGTCCCTGCTCCAGCAGCTCCGTCACGGAGGAAATCCGGGAAAGCTTCTCCTCCAGCGCATCGATGATCCGCTCATCGGCAAACGGCATCAGTTGAATGATAAAGCCTCCGGCCTGTTTTACCGTATTGTCCCGGTTCATCAGCACGCCGAGCCCCACAGAAGACGGGATCTGCTCCGATGTGGCGAAATAGTAGGTGAGATCATCCGCGATCTCCCCGGTCTGCAGCTGTATCTGACCCACATAGGGCTCCTTCAGCCCCATATCCCGGATGACGCTCATCTGACCTGCGCCCACTGCGCCGCCCACATCCAGCTTCCCGTTTCTGGGAGGAATCATGACATCCGGAACCAACGGATAACCCTTGACATGTCCGTGGGAATCCGCCGTCACCGTCAGACCCCGCACGGGGCCGTCGCCCCGAACCTGAAGGGTGAGCAGATCCTCCTCGCCCTTCATCATCACACCCATCATGACAGCGCCGCTCAGCAGCCTGCCCAGTGCCGCCGTGACCACCGGACTGGTGTTGTGCCGCCGCCGCGCCTCCTCCGCGATCTCCCGGGAGGTAACGGCAAACGCGCGGATGGCATTGTCCGCCGCTGTCGCTCTTACAATATAATCCATACTCATCGTTTATGCCTCTGTATCAGAAATAAAAACAACTCAGGAGAACAGGCCCTTGAAAAACTCTATCAGCTTTGCGAAAAACCCGCTTGCCTGTGTGGCGAGCTCATCCGTATCAATGGAGCTCAGATCGAATCCCATCCCCTTCAACTTGTCATAGACGCTCTGCGCCTGCTTCGCGATATTATCCCAGTCCAGATCCATCCCCTGAAGCTTTTTCAGAAGAGAAATCAACTGGTCAATATCGTCCTGTGTAAGGGTGACTTCAAACTGCTCCGCCGCGTCCTCGATGGCTTCCTGCAGCTCCTCATCGGTCATATCCTCGCTGTCCGCCAGTTGTTCCTTCAGATAGGCGACCATCCCCTCGACCTCATCCGTCGTCCCGGTGGATTCCTCGATCGCTCCGGTGACCACGATCTCCTCAATGGCACCGTCGATCACATCCGTCTGGATCTCCTCACCGGTCATCACGGAGTAAGCCTCCATCGCTCCGATCAGGGCTGCCGTTCCGGAGATACCAAACGGACCGGCCACAATGACCTCCGCATCCTCCACGCCCGCTGTCGCCAGCGCGTTTTCATACATACCGGCCGTGCAATAATTGATGTTTTTTGTCGTAACCGTGATGCCGCTTCCCGACTCGGCCTCCATCACGACCACGGAAGACAGTGCCCGCGTTCCGATCGTAGAGGAGTCAATATAAGAATCAAGGTACTCATGCTCCTGCTCATTGGTGACTGTGACGACATCGTAGGTCTCCAGATCCTCCTCGGTCAGTCCCAGCAGCGACAATACGGTCGCACGCTCGTCATCGCTCAGATCCGCTCCGAGCGCGACATAGGGGGTATCGCCCTCCTCCACAGTGACCTCCTCTGTCTCAGCCGCCGTATCGGACTCCTCCGCAAAGGCGGTCATTCCCATGCCGAAGACCATCGCTCCCGCCAGCGTCAGAGCGGTTAATTTTTTCAGAAAATGATGCTTCATTATGATCTCCTTTCCATCCGCACACCGGATCGGACACAGCATTTCTGTCCGTCATCCGGAACTGTCACCGAAAATCGCTGATCCTCAGCTTCACCCGCGGTGTTGAATAATAGTGATCTATCTCAGGATAGTAGATAAAATCCAGCGACGCGTGATGGACGCACCTGCCGTTTATCGTATCCCGTGCTACTACCATATCATACTTTTCCTCTAATGATAACCTCAAATTTTCCGGATCGCCAAAATATACTGCATCCCGCTCCGTGCTGCCCGCACCTTTCAGCCTCATCTGCACCACATTTTTCTCTTTTCCGCAGATGCGCAGACCGGTGATTTCCAGATCATGATCGGCAAAAACCGGTTTCTCATTGCCCTTTCCGAAGGGCTCCAGAAGCTCCAGTTGCCGCACCAGATCCTCTCTCAGGTAATCGACCGGCATCGGCACATCGATCGTCACCTTCGGCTGCAGATCTTCCTCCGAGACGGTCGTCCCCGCATTCAGCCTGCGGCGCAAGATATCAATGTTCTCCTCCCGCAGGGAAAACCCGGCCGCCATGGGATGTCCGCCGAATTTCAGGAAAAGTTCGCGGCATTTGCACATCTCCTCGTACATAGAGTAGGTCTCCACCGACCGGCCTGACCCCTTGCAGTCCTCCTCACCGCGGGTCACCACAAAAGCGGGGCGCCCATACGCCTCCCGGATCCTCCCGGCCACAATACCGGCCAGGCTTTCATGGCAGTCCGGCAGAAAAACAACGATCACCTTATCCCTGCCGTACCCGTTTTCGGCAATGATCTGCGCTGCCTCCTCCGCCGCGCGCTCGGTCATCCGTTTCCGGCTCTCGTTCAGCTCGATAACCTCCTTCGCCAGTACCGCCGCTTTCTTTTCGTCCTCACACATCAGAAGCTCCAGCGAGAGCTGCGCAGTCTCCAAACGACCCGTCGCGTTCAGGCACGGTCCCAGAACAAATCCGATGTGGTAGCATTTCAGCGTTTCCGCGTCCAGATTCCGCTGGAGCATGAGTGCGCGCATCCCTTTATTGCGGGTTTGGCGAAGACGCTTCAGTCCCTCCTTCACCAGAATCCGGTTCTCCCCCACCAGATCCATGACATCCGTCACCGTGGCAAATCCGGCATTTTCAAGAAAAGCATCCACCTCCGCGGCCGGAATCCCTTCCTGCTCATAGAGAACCTGAACAAGCTTCCATGCCACCGCCGCGCCGCAAAGACTCGGAAACGGATAGGAACAATCCGCCTGTTTGGGGTTAACAATGGCATCCGCCTCGGGAAGAATTTCCCTGCGCACGCCCTCTTTCTCCTCAAAGGGAACCTCGTGGTGGTCGGTCACGATCACAGTCATTCCCAGTTCCTTTGCCCTCTGTATCTGATCGGAAGCGGAAATCCCGTTGTCACAGGTCAGGATCGTATCGATTCCATCCTCCCATGCCTTTGTCACCAGATGCTCGTTCAGGCCGTATCCGTCGCGCACCCGATCCGGAATCACCGCGTCCACCCGGGACTGCCGTGAGGCGGAAACCGCCGTCTCCACCCGGCGCAGTGCCGTCAGCAGGATGTAGGAGGACTGGATGCCGTCGGCATCATAGTCGCCGAGGATCCGGATTTTCTTCCCCTCCCGGAGCTTCTCGCCCAGAATCGCGGCCGCCTTGTCCGCATCCTTCAAAAGATGGGGATCGTGCAGGCTGGTCTTCGTTCCGTAGAGATAGGTCTCCATCTCGGATATCTCCGTCATCCCGCGGTTGCGCATGATCCGCGCGATCACCGGATCAACGCCGAAATGCGCGCCGATCGCGGTGAAGTCTGCGCGTTTGGCTGCGACTACCCACTTTTTTTTCATAGATTCTCCTTCGCATCAAAGCTTGCAGTTGTTTACCGTCCTCGGGAAAGGAATCACGTCTCGAATGTTCGCCATCCCGGTCAGGTACATGACACACCGCTCAAAGCCGAGCCCAAAACCGGCGTGACGGGCGGAGCCATATTTTCTCAGATCGAGGTAAAAACGATAATCCTCCTCATTGAGTTCGAGCTCTTGCATCCGCGCGGAAAGCTTGTCGTAATCATCCTCACGCTGGCTGCCGCCGATGATCTCCCCGATGCCCGGCACCAGACAGTCCATGGCTGCCACCGTCTTCCCGTCGTCATTCAGCTTCATATAAAAAGCCTTGATCTCCTTCGGGTAATCCGTCACAAAGACCGGACGTTGAAAGACCTCCTCCGTCAGAAACCGCTCATGCTCCGTCTGCAGA